>JAITPP010000287.1 GCA_031289385.1 Prevotellaceae bacterium
TTATAACTTCTTTATTCTTCGACTAAATACGAAATACTGAATACGGAATACGGAATACTGAATACGGAATACTGAATACGGAATACTGAATACGGAATACCAAATACTAAATACCAACGACTTACGACTTACAACTTACGACTTACGACTAAACAAAAAAAAATATTTGTTCTGCTTTTAAACTTTTTTATTATCTTTGAAGTCTATATACTTAAAAAAATATAAATGAAAGACGGAAAAATAATTGTCGGAATAACACAAGGCGACATAAATGGAATATCGTACGAAATAATGTTAAAAACATTTGAAGATAATCGTATTATTGACTTTTGTACGCCTGTAATTTACGGTTCATCAAAGATTTGGGGGTTTTATCGCAATCTGCTCAAAATTGAAAATATTAACCTCAATCTTATAATGTCGCCACGAGATGCACGCAGTAAATGTATAAATTTTATAAACGTGATGAACGAAAGCGCTCATGCCGAAATAGGACATTCTACGCCAATGGCTGGCGAAGGTTCGCTAAAAGCGTTGCAGTGGGCAACACGTGATATTCGCGATAAAAAAATCGACGTTTTGCTTACTGCGCCGATAAATAAATATAATGTGCAAGTTCCGGGAAAAAAATTTGTAGGACACACCGAATATCTGGCAGATGCTGTCGGCATACAAAATTATCTGATGCTAATGGTTAATGATAATCTGAAAGTTGGCATTGTTACAGGACATATACCACTGCAAGATGTGCCAAAATCAATTTCAAAAAATCTTATTATTCAGAAACTCGAAGTGTTGAACGAATCGCTGAAAAAAGATTTTTTAATTGTGAAACCTCGCATTGCCGTTTTAGGACTTAATCCGCATTGCGGCGACAACGGAGTGATAGGAACAGAAGAAAAAGACATAATATATCCCGCTATAAAAGAAGCGCAAACAAAAAATATTTTAGCATTCGGACCTTACTCTGCCGATGGATTTGCGAGTTCGGAGGCAGCCCAAAAATTTGATGCCGTTTTGTCAATGTATCACGATCAAGGCATGATAGCATTTAAGTCGCGAGCATTCGATACGGGAGTGAATTACACGGCAGGATTGCCTTTTGTTCGCACATCGCCCGCACACGGTACGGCTTACGAAATTGCGGGACAAGGAAAAGCAAATGCCGATTCGTTTCGAGCAGCATTATACATGGCTTGCAATATTTTCAAAAATCGAAAAAATTACGAGGAAATGTGCGCCAATCCTCTGCAAGTAGAAACATCCGCGATAAGCAGAAACAGCGAGCGCGACGACCCTACGATTATTTCGGCAGAAGATGTTGATTAATTTAACAGCAAACAATTAATAAGTTAAAAATACACATATATGTTTATTTTGCAAAATATTATAAACATACTATAACTAATAATTAATAAATTGTAATTTATAATTACACAATGACAGAAATAACCATATACACCGACGGCGCGGCACGAGGAAATCCGGGAAACGGAGGTTACGGTGTAGTTATGCTTTCAGGAAAATACCGCAAACAAATTTCGCAGGGATTTGCTCACACAACTAACAACAGAATGGAATTGCTTGCCGTAATCGTTGCCCTTGAAAATATTAAATTAGAAAATACAAACGTAACCGTTTACAGCGATTCGAAATACGTGGTAGATGCAGTAAGCAAAGGCTGGCTGCAATCGTGGGAAAGAACACACTTTAAGAATAAAAAAAATTCCGATTTATGGATGAGATTTTTAACCGTTTACAAACGCCATAAGGTAAATTTTGTTTGGATAGAAGGACATGCAGGCAATCATTTTAACGAACTTTGCGACAAACTTGCCGTAGAAGCATCAATGCAAGCAAATTTACTCAACGACACAGGATATATACATAGTATTGAGAATAATGTTTTAATATGAATAATTTGAAAATTGCGGGTATTTTTTTCTATAAAATTCCAATATTTATTAAAAAATCAGGTTTAGTATAAACCACAAATATAAAAGAATATACAAAAATTAAGGCTGTCTAAAAAATTAGACAGCCTTTTTTGCTTTTTGTTATATTTATTTAATCTGGATTAATTAAAAATGTATCTTAAACTAAACTGAATTTGATAGGTAGAAGTAAAACTTTCGTAATTTTTGAAAGTCTTTTTCAAAACTTCATTGCTTACTTTCGGGAACTGATAAGCTCCTGTTGATGTATTATAAGTCAAAATATTAGAAGCGTAAGCGGCTTTGTAAAGTCCCCAATTGCTGTTAATCAAGTTTGGCAGATTTTTGATATCCACGCCAAATTGAAGTGTATTTCTTTTGCCACCTATATTAAGATAGAAATCTTGAACAAACTTGACATCAAGTTGGTGATGCCAAGGCATTAATGCACCGCCACGTTCGGCATATTTTCCTTTGTGGCTGCTCAGATATTTGTCTTGTTCTATATAATTCCAAAAATCTTGTTTTTGTTCTGCACCTGTGTATCCTGTAGCATCAGCAAATTTCCATGATTCCAATTCTTCGCGTGTAGCAGGTATGTAGAGTAAGTTGTTTGCGCCGCCATCTCCAACAACATTTGTCATTGTGTATGAAAAACGTGTGTAAGAATAAGATGTTCCATTAAAGTATCCGAGTTGGCTGCCATCGTATATGAAATATAAGCCTGTTGCAAAGTTTTTAGCATATTCTTTACGATAACCAATAGTTGCAACAATACGGTCGGGTGAAACATAGCTGCCATAACCCAATTCGTGGTCGTTTGCGCCGTTTATTGCAAAAGTATTGGTATTAAATGCCGATGTTACTTGATCACCTATGCCATCTCCATAAGATTTTGCATTCGAACGAGTGTATGCAAAGGATAAGTCAAGTCCGAAATTGAATTTTTTACGCAGTTGAGCTGTTATTGAATAATAATAAGATTTGCTTTCTTGATTATTTTCAATCAGATAAGCGTTTTGATTGTTAATATGGCGTGTATATTTTGTACGTGTATCATTGTCGTTGAGTGTAATTTTACCGTTTTCTTTTAATCCCATGTTGGTAACAACAACAGGATTTATATCGGTGCTATAAATTCCTTCTAATGTAAAATCCAAATCACCGGGCAGTTTTGCATCAAAAGCCAATGATGATTTCCAAGTAGAAGGCATTTTTAAGTCCTTGCTCAAAATGGTTGGTGAGGCAGGCGCTGTCGGAGTTGCAGGTGTAAAACTACCACCATAAAGTTGGCTCAAAATATCGTTCAGATTAGTATGAAAATCTGGCTGTACACCGCTTGCCGCAGCAGTAGTGTTATAGAAATAAGATGTTTGTCCTACGTTTGAATTTCCTACAACCGAAACAAGCCATACATAGGGTAAACGTCCTGTAAATAAACCTATTCCTCCGCGTAGTATATATTTACGATCGCCTGTCAAATCCCAGTTGAAACCAACACGTGGCGAGAACGTTACTTCCGCATCAGGAAGTTGTGCTGTCGAATAGTGTGTGCCGCCGAAATTCAAATTTGCAAATGCTTGATTGAAATTGCTTTTTTCTATTGAAGGATAAGAAGGTAATTCAAAACGGATGCCTGCAGTAAGACGGAAATTGTTTGTTAAGTTCATTTGATCTTGAAAATATAAAGAATATTGTCGGAATGCAAGTGTTGATTGGAATTGCGCCAAATCAGCCGCGTTTGAGTGAGTAATGCCGAATGCTGATGGTTTTGCGCCATTTATAAAATCGTCCATTGAGGCAAATACATAATATCCGTTACCGCCTTGCATATATCCGTTAACCGCTTTTTGATATTCGTACTGAAAACCTACTGTCAAGTTGTCGATACCCCAGTTCCAACTTAGTTCATCGGTAAAAA
>JAITPP010000293.1 GCA_031289385.1 Prevotellaceae bacterium
AAAAATGTAGAAATGAAAAAACGACTAAATACCAGATACCAACGACTAAATACCATTTTTTTAAAAAAAATAAAAAATGTAGAAATGAAAAAACGACTAAATACCAGATACCAACGACTAAATACCATTTTTAAAAAATAAAAAATGTAGAAATGAAAAAACGACTAAATACCAGATACCAACGACTGAATACGGAGTTACGGAATACATTTTTTAAAAAATTGTAACATTATCGGCATTTGCACGTCTTGTATATGAATAATGAAAAATATAAATAAAATTGAAAATATATGAGAAGAAAATTATGTTTAAAAGGTTTTACAATTCGCTCGCCTGAATTTACTGAGGCGGCAAAGGAGCAGCGATTGTTTAAATAAAAAATGATGGTTGCCGCAAAAAGCAACAACCATCTTAAATATTAATAAAAACAATATTGTTCTTATTCCGGACTGATAGCAGACACAGGACACGCATCCGCACAAGTTCCACAACTTGTACAAATTGTAGGGTCAATAGTGTAAACATCTCCCGGAATAATAGCTTCAACAGGACATTCTCCTGCGCATGTTCCACAAGCCGTACATTCGTTTTCGTTAATTTTGTAAGCCATTTTTTAAAATTTTTAATTAAACATCTTGCAAAAGTATATCAAACATTCAATTTTTCAAAATAATTACGGTTTATGTTTAATATTTTAACGATAAAATATTGATTTTCAATAATAAATAATAAAATAGTTTTAACGATATTTAACAAATTAACTAACATTAACAATAAATTTAAAAAATGCAAAAATGCTACTAATTACATATTAAAATTGTAATTTTGCGGGTTAAATTAAAAATATGAACACATTTAAAATAAAAATAAATATGAAAAAGTTATTAAAAGCAACACTGCTAACAGCAGTTTTATTGTTTGCAACTACGGTAGCAAACGCACAATCAGGCAAAATAGTATTTGAAAATTCGGCACATGATTTCGGCGCGAATATTCCCGAAAAAGGTGGAGATATTACTCACCGATTTGTCTTTACAAACACAGGCGATGTTCCTGTTACAATTCAAAATGTTAGCGCATCATGCGGTTGCACAACTCCTGCATGGACAAAAGAGCCGGTAGCACCCGGGCAACAAGGATTTGTTGATGCAACCTATCGCCCAAACGGACGTGCGTATCCATTCACGAAAAATCTTACAGTAACAAGCAATGGCGAGCCTGCGGTTATAATTTTAACAATTAAGGGAACTGTAATTAGTGCGCCTCCTGTTGTTGAAGATACGGTGTCGAATAAACAACAATAATTTAAAATCGAAAAAAAGTAAAATGAAAAACGTATTAAAATCAACATTTTTATTAATAGCTTTGTCGCTTGCCGTTGCAGTGGCAAATGCGCAAACAGGTAGAATTGTATTTGATAATTCGGCGCATAATTTTGGAAATAATATTCCCGAAAAAGGCGGAGATGTTACACACCGATTTATATTTACCAATACAGGCGATGCTCCTGTTACAATTCAGAATGTTACAGCATCTTGCGGTTGCACAACTCCTGCGTGGACAAAAGAGCCGGTAGCACCCGGGCAACAAGGATTTGTTGATGCTACTTATCGCCCAAACGGACGTCCGGGAAATTTCTCAAAAAATCTTACAGTAACAAGCAACGGCGAACCGAAAATGTTGTCGTTGTCAATATCGGGCGTTGTTGTTAAAGCGCCGCTTACTGTTGAAGAAGAGTTTCCTGTTGCTTTGGCAGGAATCAGATTGTCGGAAAAAGCATTTGCGTTTAGTCGAGTTTTTATTACCGAAAGCCGTACAAGCGACATAAAAGTTTACAACAGCAGCGAAAATCCTGTTGAAATATCTTTTAAAAATCTTCCCGAATATTTGAAAATTGCGCCTGTAACACTTCAACCAAAACAAAAAGGCAAAATTACATGTACATTTGCATCAACAAAAAAATCGAAATTAGGAACAACTATTGATAATATCGAATTATTTGTGAACGGGCAAAAATTGCAGGAAACATTAACATCAACCGCTACGGTTATACCATTACCATCACAAGCAGTATCAGGCGACAAAAATGCACCAAAACCTGTGTTGAGTTTCAAAAACAGTAATTATGTATTCAGCAATATTAAACAAGGTTCGATGGTATCAAACGAATTTAAATTTACAAATGCAGGACAAGCCGATTTGGAAATAATTGCCGTAAATGTTGTAAATACAAATAACGATAACATAAAAGTAACTTTTCCGAAAATAACAAAAGCGGGAGAAGAAGGAACAGTGAAAGTTGTATTGAATACAAAGAAATTAAAAGGAACACAGGATTTTAATATCGAAATTATAACAAACGTATCATCAAATCCTGTTTCAAATATTGCTTTTAGAGGAAATATTGTAGAATAATTATGACTAATGACACATTTCTTGAAAAAAGCGCATTGCAGGTAAATGATGGCATTGAGCAGCCACCAATAGTTAATCCGAATGCAGTATCGCGTTTCAAGAAGTTTCAACAAAAATTACCTTCAGCAAATGAGTTTGTTGAAGGTATTTTGTCTAAAAATATAACAATGCTCAGTAAGGCTATTACGCTTGTTGAAAGTTCGTTGCCCCAACATTACGCTTTGGGACAAGAAGTAATAGAACGCTGTTTGCCACATTCGGGAAATTCAATAAGAATAGGAATAACAGGCGTTCCGGGAGCAGGAAAAAGTACATTTATTGAAACTTTCGGAAGACTACTTACTTCGCAGGGACACAGGCTTGCCGTGCTTGCGATAGACCCAAGCAGCGAACGCTCAAAAGGCAGTATTCTTGGCGATAAAACTCGTATGGAAACGCTTTGCGCCGACGAAAATGCTTTTATTCGTCCAAGTCCGTCGGCAGGCTCGCTTGGCGGCGTGGCTCGCAAAACCCGCGAAAGTCTTATACTTTGCGAGGCTGCGGGCTTTGATGTAGTTTTTATAGAAACGGTAGGAGTGGGGCAATCGGAAACTGCCGTACATTCTATGGTTGATTTCTTTTTGCTGCTGCTGATTTCGGGCGGCGGCGACGAGTTGCAGGGAATAAAACGCGGAATTATGGAAATGGCAGATTTGCTCGCCATAACAAAAGCCGATGGCGAAAATATAATGAAAGCCGAGCAATCGCGCATTTTATATCAGAGCGCAATGCACTTTTTGCCTTTGCTCGACTCAGGATGGACGCCCAAAACGGTAACATGCTCGGCGAAAACAAATACAGGATTGGCAGAAATTTGGAATACAATAAATTCATATATAAATTTCACAAAAGCAAACGGATATTTTAAATCAAACCGATTGCAGCAAGCCAAATTTTGGATGTACGAAACCATAAATATATATTTGCGCGATAACTTTTATCAAAACCCCGTAATACAAGAAAAACTTACGGAATTTGAAAATGCTGTATTGTCGGATAAATTAAGTTCGTTTACCGCTGCAAAACAATTATTTGATATTAGTCGGAAGTTGTAAAGTCGTAAGTTATAAGTTGTAAGTCGTAAGTCGGTTTCTCAATTACGAATTACGAGGCAGATATGTGTACACAGATAACGCGACGGATAAAAAAACAATTACGAATTACAAGATACAGAATTTAAAGGGAAACCTTTGTGTTCTTTGTGAAAAACCTTGTGACCTTTGTGTTTTAAATAAAAAAGCACAAAAAAAATGCAAAATTATAAAATATTGATTTTTAAAAATGTGCAACAAAATTTAACTAATATATTTTTTAATACTATTGCTATATCATTTTTCTTTTCATATTATTTTTGCGGCGAAAAATAATCAACAAACATCATATTTAATATTTAATATTTTAATTGTTAATGATTAATTTATCTGCGTAAATCTGTTTAATCTGCGTCATCTGCGTGCTTATATTAAATCAACAAATCAACAAAAAACAAATCAACAAAAAACAATCTCTTAATTATTTTTTTTCAAAACAATTTTTGAATTTTCAATTTTTGAAAGCAGATTCATAAATGTTGATAATTCTTCATATTTTTCTTTGGCATAATTTCCCGAACGTAGAAAATATGTTTGTACAATCGTTATTTTTCCTTTTTCTTGTTTTATAGTAAAATTTATTTCTCCAAAATCGCATTTTAAATTAATCGGACTTGGCATTGACTCAATAACCATATCTGTCGGAAAATTTAACGTTATGGAATCAATATCGCGATAGCCGTGATTTATTGAAATATCCAAATTTCGTTCCTTGTCTAATTTGTACGAATTTTTGTTGAACGGATTAACGGGAACAAAAAATCGGCTGCCCGAAACGTTTCCGTATTTATAGACATCAACATCAAAATCTACTGACATTACGGGTTGCGATGTTTTTTCTTCGCTTGTTTTCAGATTTTTAATTGTTGTAAGCGGCAGTTGCAGCATTTTTTGAAAACGGTTTATTTTATCTTTTTCGTCGAGATATTTAATGCCGCTTATGCGTTCGTATTGTTCCATTTCGTAACGTTTTGCAACCTGCACCTGAGCAAAACCTTCGTTATCAATATTTACTACAATGTTCTGAGTCATCAAATTCAGCGAATCGGGATTTTTCGGCAGAGTTACAAAATTTGCCGTGCCGTTTTTATAAACCAGCGCGTTGTGTCCTGCAATATCGTCGTGAGTGTAGCCAAAAGGAACTTCGGGATTTGTACATTCAAGCCAAACGGTGTCATTGTCGATGGGAACTTGCAATATCACGTGATTTGTTTGTACTGCCGATGCGTAATCTTCAAAAATCCGTTTATAGCTCGTGCTTATTTCTGTGTAATACGATTCTATTCCGCAGTCGTGTAACATTGCTTTCATAAAGTTTGACAAGCCTTTGCAATCGCCGAATTTACTTTTATACACTTCTTCGGCAGTCATTGGTTGCATTCCGCCGATGCCGAGTTGGATGCTCACGTATCGCGTATGTTTGCCGAGATAATCGTAAAGCGTTTTCACTGTTTCGCGCTTTGAAAGTCCGTTGGTGATGCTGTGTATTTCTTGTCGCAGCATTGGCGGAATAATATCTCGCCCTTGCAACAAACTCCATTGCCATTTGCCGTAATTTTCCCAGCCGCTTTGATTTCCCGTTGTGTTGTCGTAGTAAAAATTGCTTGGTGTTAAATATACAACAGGAAATATATCGCGCCACGATGGCGAAAAACGTTCGGTTTTTATTGCCGAAAAATTATTTAGCGTCCATTCGTAAACTTCTGAATTTCCGTTTATTTTGTACTGCGGTTTGATGTCGGTATTTATATTTTTTGATAAATATTCGCAACCTTTTGTAAGCGATAAAGTGTAAATCGCTTTTTCTATCGCAACATTATAAGCGGTAACAGGCATAAACGTTGGAAATGACAAAATTCCGTTTTTCCATCCTATTTCATATTCGTATTTTATTGTGTATGGATAATATGTTGTTTGCGGTTCAAGAGCGTACAATTTACTATCCGACGCTAATCCTTCGGAATATTCGCTTTCGCGCATTTCGGAACGTTTAATTTTGCGAGCCGATTTACCATCTTTATCATAAATTTCGCCCGAAAAACTTTTTAGAGTTCTGAATTTGTCGCCGTAATAAATAAAGTTCGACAAATCATCGCCTTGTTTATTCAAAACGGTTATTACAAAAGTATGTTTTTCGGTTGCCGATTTTATATCGTTGTAAACAAATTCTGTTGAACTGTAACGAATAACGGCGTTGCTGTTTTTTTTCAATTCGTCAGGAATTTTACTGACTGCATAATCCTGCGCCTGCGCCCAAACATTTGAAAAAAACGCAGTAAAAATTATTGATATTATCAGAATTTTTCTTTTCATTTTGTTTTCGGGTTTTATTTTTTTATTGATTTTTCTTAATTACAATTTGACTGCCGCTCATTTGCGTTAACATTCCGTAAAATGATTTTAGTTCGTTATATTTTGATGCGGGATAAATAATTTTATCCATAGTAAAATTAAACTTCATTTGTATGTTATTACCAACATTTTGAGTTATATACTGACAATTCATTTCGTTATCATTCAAAGTATATTTAATATTTTTAGGCATTTCCTCTATTATATAATTTTCGGGATATTTAATATTGCACATTATATCGTAAGTTACAGGAAATTCAAATTCTATGGGTAAAATTCGCCCTTGCTGGTTAAATGGATTTTCAGACATAAACGGCAGAACAAGAGAATTAAGATAAATGTAATCGGCGGTTGAATTTACTGCACCTTTAAAATTAATAATTTCTACAACAGCCGAAGAATCCAATCCTTGTATTTCGATGTTTGAAATTTGCAGATTATTTTCTTTTTCAAAATCTTTAATATATTCTTCTTTTGAATTATATTTAGCATATTTATTTTTAAAAGAATATGCCGACTGATTTGTATATGTTTTTTTTATAGTTCCCGACAATATTCCTGTTTCATCAATATTTCCAATTAAAACCGATGAATACGTGCTTTTTACGATGTTTGTTAAGTCTATCCAACCTGTATCATCATTTACTTTATAAATACGGGCGCGATCAACCAATAAATTTACGGGTAGAATATTTATATCGGTGTGTAAATTTGTTCCATCAACAAATATCTGGCTGTTTTTTAAATTCACTTTTATTATAAAAGTATTTATTTTGTCAATAGTAGGTAGAGTATTTGGTATGCGTCCGTAACTGCGCGGATTTAATAAAACAGGAACAACATCAAATCCCGCATCGCGCAAAGCAGAATGTAAAACAAAATTTATTTCCGCGCTTGTGCCTTCGCCTTTTTTTATAGCATCATTAAGTTTATCGGATATTAATCTATACCTGCCGTTCCACGATATTTTCGACTTTACTAATTTCAATATTGCTCTTACTTTTTCGATTTCGCTAAGTTTTGAATTTTTTATTTCAACTACTTCTTTTTTAAATGGATATGATGTTTTTAAATCGGTATTAAAACTCATATATCGTAGTTTGTTGCTTACGTCTTTCCATGTGTTTGTAAATTTTTCTAAAAAGCCATTAGGTAGAGACGCTGCCGATACTTCAAATTCAACTTTAATACGAAAATCATCAAGACACCAAATATAAGGCTCACGTTTGAGTGCGGGCAAATCTTCCATTTCGCACCAAACAATATTGGTATAAAAAGTACTTGATCTATAACCGCTTGTATTCACATTTTTATAACCAACTCCTCGTTTCCGTTGAATATTTATATTTGAATATCCTGCATTGAAATAATTAAATGAAAAATATTCGGGTGCTGTAATAATAAATTTACTATACATAACAGGTATTGAATGTTGCATATTTACATCGGGAATGGCAAAAATAAAATCAGATTTAATACGATATTTGTATTCAATTACAGTTCCTGAGCGTACTTCGGGTATAGAAAATTTAACCGCTGTACGTTTTTCATTAATTTTTTCTCTTGAAATATAATTTTGTTCCATAATGGTTTTTTTTATTCTTCCATCAACAAGATTATATGCCGAAGCCTCAAAATCAGATAAAGTTTGTTTTGAGTTGCCGTTTTCGTATAAAAAAATTTCTCCATCTGCCCACGAAGCTCCTTCTTTTGTAAGAATTTTTATTTTTATTTTATAATCATATATTAGAAT
>JAITPP010000301.1 GCA_031289385.1 Prevotellaceae bacterium
TAATTTTGCCGAATAAATTTTAGAAAAAATGATAAGTTTTTGTGTTGCACTTGTAGTTTTGTTTGCAGGATATTTTATTTACGGCAAATTTGTAGAGCGTGTTTTCGGGATTGAAAAAAACCGTCAAACGCCTGCTTATTCAATGACAGATAAGGTTGATTATGTTCCGATGTCGTGGTGGCGTATATTTCTAATTCAGTTTTTGAATATTGCAGGATTGGGACCTATTTTTGGCGCAATAATGGGAATAATGTTCGGACCTGCTGCCTTTTTATGGATTGTTTTTGGAACTATTTTTGGCGGTGCGGTTCACGATTATTTTTCGGGAATGATGTCGGTGCGTAATAAAGGCGCAAGTTTACCCGAACTCAACGGAAAAGAATTAGGCGTTGTTGCAAAACAATTTATGCGGATATTTTCGCTGTTGTTAATGATTTTGGTTGGTGCGGTATTTGTTTCGGGACCAGCAGGATTGCTTGCCGGAATGACACCCGATTATCTCAACATTTTTTGGTGGACAATCATTGTTTTTGTTTATTACATTTTGGCTACTTTGCTGCCAATTGATAAACTTATCGGGAAAATTTATCCCGTGTTTGGCGCAGTACTTATATTTATGGCAGCGGGCATATTGATAGCGTTATTTGCAAACAATGCCGCCGTGCCTGAAATAACAAGCGGACTTGCAAATACGCATCCCGCACGGTTGCCTATATTTCCAATGATGTTTGTATCTATCGCCTGCGGTGCAATTTCGGGATTTCACGCTACGCAGTCGCCAATGATGGCACGCTGCCTGCAAAACGAAAAATACGGACGCCGATGCTTTTACGGCGCAATGATTGCCGAAGGCGTTCTGGCGTTGATATGGGCTGCTGCCGCCTCGTCATTTTTCGGCTCTATTGAAGGCTTGCAAGAGTATGTAGCCAATCTTCCCGAAAAATCGAATACGGGCGCAGAAGTTGTTAATATCATATCAAAAACGTGGCTTGGAAAATTCGGCGGACTACTGGCTTTGCTTGGCGTTGTTGCAGCCCCGATAACTTCGGGCGATACGGCGTTACGCTCGGCACGTTTGATTGTTGCCGATATTTTGAATATCAGTCAAAAGAAATTGAAAAAACGTTTGTTTGTAGCCTTGCCTGTTTTTGCTTTGGCGTTTGTAATTTTATTTTTTGTTCCGTTCGATGTTTTATGGCGATATTTTGCTTGGTGCAATCAGACATTAGCCGTGTTTACACTTTGGGCTATCACCGTATATCTGCGCCGAAAAAAGAAAAATTATTTTATCTCGCTTATTCCCGCACTGTTTATGACAGCGGTAACATCAACCTACATTTTCATAGCCCCCGAAGGCTTTAAATTGACTGCAACATTATCAAATACACTCGGCTTTTCAATAACAATATTTGTTGGAATTATGTTTTTCATTAGTCGTAAGTCGAAAGCCATTATTCTGCAAAAATAATACTCTATTTGAGAGTTGTTACAGCATAACGCTATAACGAGGCACGCTCTAACGTTAGAGCGTGCCTCGCTACAAAACAGACGTTATAAGAACAAAGTTTCAAAGTCTTTTCCAAATAAATCAACAACTTTGTTTGTTGATTTTTAATTGGTTATAACATATATTTATTTTTTTGTCATGCAGTAAAAAAATTATTTAAAATATTTTTCAATCTCATTTGTCTTAACAAGTAGAGAGTACTCTCTGAAAACAAATTAAAGGGTTAAATTTGCAAGTTACAAATATCAGATATAATGAAAAAATTAAGTCAAATCAAGACACCGTATGTTTGGGCAAATCATCAAAATTGTATAGCGTGTTGGAAATGTATTGATACCTGTCCCAGACAGGTAATAGGCAAAGTCAGTTTTTTGTGGCATAAACATATTATCATAAAAAAAGCAGAAAATTGCATTGGGTGCAAAAAATGTATTCAGAGTTGTCCCCAAGGCGTTTTTAGCGAGAAAATGCCCGATTTGTTAAAGAGTATTTTAACAAAAAAAGGAATTATATAAAAGGTATATTATTTTACAAACATATTAAATAAAATCGTTATGAAGAAAACATTTTTTGGACATTGGTTAAAACATTTATTTGTCATTATAATTGCGCTCTCAGTATTTGGTGCGGTTGTGATGTTGTTGTGGAACGCTTTGCTTCCGTCAATTTTGGGGGTGGCAGCCATTAATTTTTGGCAGGCGTTAGGTTTGCTTGTTCTTGTCAGAATATTTTTTGGCGGAATGAGATTTAAACATTTTATGGGTATGGGTATGCACAGGCATCACAATCCTATACGCGAAAAATGGTTAAATATGACGCCCGAAGAAAGAGAAGAGTTTGTGAAAAACAGACATTTCGGGCATCGCAGATTTGGACATGATTTTGCACGCGAGTTTTTTAATCGGAACGAACCCGAAAAACAAGATTAACGTGACAAAACCGTCTGGGAAAAATCTTAACGAACTGATTGTAGAGTATCAACCGCAACTGAAATCCTTTATCCGCAAGCATGTAACGAATAGGGAAGATGCGGAGGATATTCTACAGGACGTTTTTTATCAACTGACAAAAGCCGTAAATGAGGCAATGAACCCGATTGAGCAAGTGTCGGCGTGGTTGTATCGTGTTGCTCACAATATCATTATAAATAAGGGAATAAAGAAGCGTGAACAGGCAATGCCTGCTTATCGTGATGAGGATGGCGAGAATGAAATACTGAAAGACTTTTCTGAAATTTTATACAGTAATGAAACGACTTCACCTTCGCCTGAAACGGAGTACTTGCGGTCGTTGGTTTGGTCGGAATTGGATGCTGCTCTGGCAGAACTCCCTCTGGAACAGCGTGAAATCTTTGAACTGACAGAATTTGATGGCATTCCCGTCAAAGAAATTGCCGAAACAACGGCTGTTTCTGTCAATACATTAT
>JAITPP010000035.1 GCA_031289385.1 Prevotellaceae bacterium
TTTGTGAACTTTGTGTAAATTCAAATAAATAAACAGCCCAAAAAAGATAATAAAAAAGTAAATTACCAAACCATTCGTAAAGGCACAAAGTTCACAAAGATTCTAAATATTTTTACAAAAAAAATATTTGTGAACTTTGTGTAAATTCAAATAAATAAACAGCCCAAAAAAGATAATAAAAAAGTAAATTACCAAACCATTCGTAATTGATTTTTATCAGCGTGCTAATTCAAATCACATAAAACACTTATGACTTACGACTTACAACTTACAACTTACGACTTACAACTTACGACTTACATCTAATCACTCAAAAATCATAGCAAAGTCAATTTGTTTTTTGTCGAGATCGCTGCGAATGACTTTTATGCGGGTTTTGTCGCCGAGTGTGTATTTTTTGCCGTGCATTCTGCCTGTAACACAATAATTTTCTTCGTCAAAATAATAATAGTCGTCGTTCATTCCGCGTATCGAAATCATACCTTCAATTTTGTTTTCGCAAATCTCTACATAAACTCCCCATTCTGTTACTCCTGTTATTATTCCTTCGTATTCGCAACCTATTTTATCTTGCATAAATTCTACCATTTTGTATTTTATTGAGGCTCGTTCGGCATCGGCGGCGCGTTGTTCCATCATCGACGAGTGTTTGCACATTTCTTGATAATATGTTTTTTCGGCACTTTTTCCTTCTGCAAGATATTGAGCCAAAAGTCGATGAACCATCATATCGGGATAGCGGCGAATGGGCGACGTGAAATGTGTGTAAAACGGAAATGCCAATCCGTAATGTCCGATATTTTCAATTGTGTATGTGGCTTTTGCCATCGAGCGCAGGGTGAGTGTTTCTACAAGATTGGCTTCGGGTTTGTTTTTCACATCTGCCATCAATTTGTTTAATGCGCCAGCCATTTCTTTTTCCGACGAGGGATTGACGGTGTATCCGAATCGTTTTACAAATTCTTTGAGTTTATTGAATTTTGTTTCGTCGGGAGTATCGTGAACGCGATAAACGAAGGTTTTTGCTTTCTTGCCGGCTCGCACTTTTCCTATATATTCCGCCACTTTGCGATTGGCAAGCAGCATAAATTCTTCTATCAGATTGTTTGAATCTTTATTTTCTTTGAAATACAAACTTACAGGTTTTCCGTTTTCGTCAAGAACGAATTTTGCCTCTGCTCTGTCAAAATTCATTGCTCCTGCTTTGAATCGTTTTGCCCGCAGTATTTTTGCGAGTTTGTCGAGGGTAAGAATTTCGTCGCACAAATCGCCTTCTTTCGTTTCGATAATATTTTGAGCCTCTTCGTAAGTAAATCGGCGATTGGAATATATCACCGTGCGCCCAAACCATTCGTTGCTTACATTTGCTTTCTCGTCCAACTGAAAAACAGCCGAAAAGCAAAGTTTTTCTTCGTTCGGACGAAGCGAACAAATAAAGTTTGATAACCGTTCGGGTAACATCGGCACTGTACGATCGACAAGATACACTGACGTAGCGCGTTCCGAAGCCTCTTTGTCGATTTCCGTATCGGGCGCAACGTAATGTGTAACATCGGCAATGTGAATGCCTATCTCATATTTTCCGTTTTTCAGTTTGCGCAACGACAGTGCATCGTCAAAATCCTTTGCATCGGCAGGGTCAATAGTAAATGTCGTAATACCTCTGAAATCGCGGCGATTAGCATAGTCTTCATTCGAAATTTTTTCGCTTATATGTTCTGCCAATTCATCAAGTTTTGAAGGGAAACGATAAGGCAAATCGTATTCGGCAAGAATTGCGTGCATTTCGGTATCATTTTCGCCCGGATTGCCAATTACATCAACAATTTCGCCGATAGGATTACGCATATTTTTTGCCCAGTCGGTAATTCTGCCAATGACTTTTTGTCCGTTTTTTGCATTGTTTAACTTTTCGGCGGGAATAAAAATATCGTGAGGCATTTGGCGGCTGTCGGGAATTAAAAATCCGTTGTTGCCCGACAGTTCTACTATTCCCACAAAATTATGTTTCGAGCGTTCAATGATTTCAATAACTTCGCCCTCAACACGATACGCCTTTTTTGTGTTATAAATATTTACTTTCACAATATCGTTGTGCAAAGCGTGGTTGAGATTATGCTGCGACACAAAAACGTCTTTTTCCGATTCGTCGGAAATGATAAAAGCGTAACCCTGCATAGTCATATCAACGCAACCTGTAACAGTTCGTTTCACGCGGCGTTGCTGTGTTTTCTGATTATTAAGTCTGAATTTTCCCTGTCCTATGCGTTTAAGCGTTTTTTGGCGGGCAAAATCTCTCAGCATTTGCAATACTTGCTGACGTTCTTCTTCGGTATCCGCGCCAATTATTCGCGCAACCTGTTTGTAATTAAACGGTTTATTTGGTTTCGAATTGAAAACATCTAAAACAGCACTTAGTTTATCGGTATTTTTATCTGGTTTTTCTTTTTTAGTTACCATATTTATTATTATAATTTTCGCAAAGGTAGCAATAATATTTGACGTATAAGATTTAATTTTCACGAACGATTCATAAAAATAATCCAACAAAAAGAAAAACACAAGCAATAAAAACATAAATTGCTGAAATTGTTTGTGTTTAGTTTGTGTTCATTTGCTTTTGCCGCAAAAATATTGGGAATAATTTGGATGTAATATTTCTAATTTTAGTTGAATTTCCGTTTTTTATTCAGAATATTTATTGAAAAATTACATTTTTATTAGTAATTGAATATCTGCTGAAAAAAATCGCTGAAAAAACAGTAATACACAATCAAAAAATACTACCTTTGCAAAACAGAACGATAGAAAATGAAAACTATTCATACAATAATAAACGGCGACAGCAGGCAAATGAGTTTGTTACAAAACAAATTTTTATATTTATGTTTTGAAAACGAGACGTTTATTAATGTGCATTTGCTGAAAGCGGGGTTGACAGAAGTGTATGAAAAAGTGGAGTTTTTAAGTATAAGTGAAAATTTTAGGAATATAAATTAATAAAAAATGATATAAATATGACAACAACAATTTTACTTGCAGTATTGATAATAGTTGTAATTATCAATCTTATTGTTACATTGACAAAAAAAATCAGCGTCAATAATGATGAAATTTTAACCAAACTGAATGGCATTAATTCAGACGTATCAAAAATTGATTCGTTGATTAGGGATGAATTTGGAAGAAATCGAGAAGAAAATCAAAAAGCTTTTAAGGAAAACCGAGAAGAACTCAGTAATTCGTTTAAAACG
>JAITPP010000087.1 GCA_031289385.1 Prevotellaceae bacterium
GTTATTGATTTTGTTGATAAGTTAAAACTCTGCAACTACAAACAAAATTACACATTTGCCGTTTGCACCTGCGGGCTGTTTTCGGCTTACACAATCAACCGTTTCAAAAAACAGGCAGAGCGAAAAAATATGCACCTGAACAGTGGATTTACAATTAAACTTCCCGACAATTATATTCTCATTGCCAATTTGTTACGCCCTGAACATGAGCGAGAAAAAATTATTGAAAATTCGCAAATCGAAATAAATGTCGTAAATGCAGCCATTTCGGCGCGAGTGAAAACAATTTCGAAAAAATATCAGGGATTTTTGCCGCGTTTGGTATCGGCAATTTCTTATCCTGTTTATGCTTACGGAAGAAGCACAAAACCGTTTTATGCAACAGATGCCTGCACAGGTTGCGGTTTGTGCGAAAGTATATGTCCCGTAAAAATGATTTCGTTGGAAAACGGCAAACCCGTATGGAAAAAAGGCAAATGCGCACAATGTATAGGCTGCCTGCACCGCTGTCCGTCAAAAGCAATTCAGCACGGACGCAAAACAATAAAACGAGGACGATACGTAAATCCTAAAAGCCGATTTTTATAAATAAGTATTTGGTATTTAGTCGTTAGTATTTAGTCGTTGGTATTTGGTCGTTGGTATTTGGTCGTTGGTATTTAGTCGTTGGTATTTGGTCGTTAGTATTTGGTCGTTAGTATTTGGTCGTTGGTATTTGGTCGTTGGTATTTGGTCGTTGGTATTTGGTCGTTAGTATTTAGTCGTTAGTATTTGGTATTTAGTCGTTGGTATTTGGTATTTGGTATTTAGTCGTTAGTATTTGGTATTTAGTCGCTATTAATCACTAACCATTAATCATTAATCACTAACCATTAATCACTAACCATTAATCACTAACCATTAATCACTAACCATTAATCACTAACCATTAATCACTAACCATTAATCACTAATCATTAATCACTAATCACTAATCACTAACCATTAATCACTAATCACTAACCATTAATCACTAATCATTAACCACTAATCACTAATCATTAATCATTAATCATTAACCATTAAAATAAAAAAGCCCTGCCATAATAATCAGCAGGGCATAATCAATAAAGTTAATATCTTTATAAAGCCATTGCTTTTTCAATAGCATCTTTCACAAAGGCATTAAGCGTTCGTCCTCTTAATTTTGCCGTAATTACAGCTTTGCGATGCAATTCAGGTGTCAGGCGCACATTAAAATTGCCTTTATAACTTTTTTCAACAGGGGTTTTATCTCGTTCACAATCTTTTATATGTTCGTCCACCATATAATAAAATGCCTGTTTAAGTTCATCTACCGATTCTCCTTCAAAAGTAATAAGGTCGTTTATTCCCTCTATTTTACCAAAAAAAACATTATCGTCGGCAGAAAAATTTACCGAACCGATAAAACCTTTATAAGTTAATACATTATTCATAATCTTATTTATTTAATTAATCTTTTGTTTTTCAATTCATTTATAACAATATCTAATTGATAGAGTTTCATAATATTACCCGGATGCGGCTTATGCAACTTTATTTTATGCTCTTTCTTTTCAAAACACACTCTTGAGCCTGCTCCTTGCATTTCGCTGTATCCGAATGTTGATAATAACGTTCTTAATTCGTTATATGTAAAATCTTTTGGCTTCAAAATCAATCTCGCTATCAATTTATCTATCTTTGATATCTGTTATTTTTTTACAAAAATAAAAAATAATTTTTAATTGCAACTAAATTTTAGTTGCTTTTTCTGTTAAATAATATTAAATAGTATTCGGCATTTAGTCGTTAGTTCATTCCTACATTCTTCAAATCGTGCGGGTGAGCGTTTATAATTCTATTCTGCTTTTGTACTCCGCACTTTGCTTGTTGCGTTTTTTTTCGTAGGGCGTTGCCCTACGCTAAATTAAGTTGCCTTTCAGGGCAAGTAATTTGTAATTGATTTTTCTGCGTAAATCTGTATTATCTGCGTGCCTTTCAACTCAACAAATAAGTATTTAGTATTTAGTCGTTATTAATCATTAATCACTAATCATTAACCACTAATCATTAATCACTATTTTATTGCGCAAATGTCATTCGCAAACTGAACCCGAACGATGTGTTTGTTGTTGATATTGACGACACGTATGGCTCGTTCAGTTGCCGTTCAAAAAACAATCGCAAATTTATTTTATCGCCAATAGCATAATCTGCTGTTGCAGTAAATGAAATTACTTTTCTGCCATCGCCAATTTGGCTATATATATCGCTTTCGTCGAGTTTGCGAATTATATTCAAATCTTCGCGCAACGAAAAATCGCCTTTCAATCGCAATGTCGTTTTCTGATTACGCCGCGTGAAACTTCCAAAATTAAATATCTGCGGAAGATCTTCAAACGTATATCCAACGCCTACAACGTATTGCTGATTTCGTGTTTCGCTAATCTGGTTATTTGACAAACTAAGCGCAACGGTGCGTGTTTTGGTAATTTCAAAGTTTGCCAGCAGCATATTTTTGAAACTCAAATCAACTCTAAACAGCGGACTCATTGTTTCGCGTATCGATACGTTTGTCATTTCGCGATGTGCAATAAAATCGCCCAAAACGTTGCGAACATAACTTAATCCGTCGGGACTTTGGCTATACAGTTGATTTGACGAATAAGAATTTACCGAGTAAGTAGAAGTATATGAGTGTGTGAGTGTTGCGCTTCTCAAATATTTTTTGAGGCTGTTTAATCGCGATAAGCCGTTGTATTGAATATTCCAGTTAGGCAAAGGAATTACTGAAAAATCAATAAATTTTGAATTTGAAATATTGGTATAAGCCGATAAAAACGAATTTATCAAAACGTCTTGCGAAAATTCTCCGTAACCATCGGGATATGCGTTTGTTCCGGGATTATAGCCTGTTTGTGATTGGCGTTGTCGGTTATTTGCAAGTTTCCATGCAATATCTTTGCGTGCCGACAAGAATTTTTCGTAAGATTTTGATTTATATTTATTTTCGGCTGTCGGATTTTCAAATGCCGAACTTATTGATACAACAGATATAATGAAATTTCCTGTTTCGGTTTCAAGTCCGTTAGGATCAACAACATTGTACATTACATTGCTTGACATTTTTTGACGTCGTCCTGTAACATCAATATTTAAATCTTTTATTGGTTCTACTCGCGCACGATACGAGAAATTTTTTGTTTGCGACATCAAGTAGGGATTAAAAAACGAAGTATCGGTTGTAAGCCAGCGGTTTTGCCGCGCCTCTTCAATAAAATCCATTGATTGTCCGCCCATTATAAATTTCCAGCCCGGCGATAAATTTCCGTTGAAATTGCTCATTCCCAAAATTTTAGATTCGCCTTTAAATCCGGGCAAGGTTGTTGCGCCTTGTTGTGCGTATGTAAAGTTTACCGTTTTCACCGACATTAGCAGGCGTGCAAGGAATTTTGCCGAGTACGAAACAGGATTTTGCGGTTTTGGAACTTTCCCTGTTACAACAACCGTTGCATCTCTGTATTCTTTGTCGAACGAAACACTGATGCTGTTTTTGTCGATTATCTGAACATTGCCTCGTATTTCTTTTCCGTCGCTGTCGTATGCTTTTACTGTGATATTATTTGTCTTTAACTTGTGCGTAACAGTGTGCTTTCGTCCCGAAAGGAATCTTATTTTTTTCGATTCGTAAGTTACTGTCGTTGTTTCGGTTTTCGGACGCGCTCGCCCGTCAAATTCATCATTAATACGTTTCAAAAATTTTACTTTGTTATACAAACTTGTTAATGTTGCACCTGCGTTTATATCAAATGTTTGTGTATTGCTGATAGTGTTTCCCGGATCATAATCGTCCATATTGCGTAAATTGGCAACCCATTCGTAACCTGCGCGATAACTTACTTGCGTGTTCAGCCAACTAAGCATCGAAATTCTGCTGAGCGGCACTTGCCATGTAAATTGTAAATTGTGATTATAATTAATATTACGTCCGAAATTCCAGAAATTACTCCACACCGAGTCGCGCCAATGCTGATAACCTTGCGGATCGCGGCTTTTGTTTACAATTCCTTCGGGCTCGTCAATGCGGGCAAGGTTTGTGGCGTTAAAATCAACACGAAGACTTCTTGTTATATCATACACAACCGCATAACGCCGTTCCCATGTAAAATCTTTCGAATATGTCGAAGGTATTTCTATTTCGGGTGTTGATATGTTTCTTGTTGTTAATTCGTTATAATATCTGTTTATTTCCGAAGTAAAACTAAATTGATTAGGATACGGATTTATTCCTAACTCGCGGAAAAACGCCAGCGATTTCGGTTTTAATTTCTTAAACGGTTGCCAATATTTGGGCTGAATATTATATGCGTATGCTAAAAGTGCGCTGTAAGTTTCTTGCAGATTTCCCGCCGTGCGTGCATTTCGTCTTAATTGTTGAGTATAGGCATAACTTAACGAAAGATTTGAAATGTCAAAAACTTTTTGTCCATCGCTGTTTGCAGGTGTAATACGAACATTCGACAAGTTAAACGATTTTTGCTGAACAAAAGTTTTCGCCATCATTTCAAGCGAATCGCGTGCTCGTCCTGATAAAGCATCCAATGCCGTTTTCAGTTTTACATCTTGATTAAAAGGATTGTACAACGGAATTTCGTGATGCGCCGAATATCCAAAGAAGAACGGAATTTTTACGCCCCACTTTTCGGGGAAAAATTTTCCGAGTTCAAGGTTTGTCATTAGGCTGTATTCGTAAACATCTTCGTGCGCTCTGTCGATATAACGTTGTTCGATACTTCCAAAACCGTTTGTAATCATAGTGCCTGAAAGCGTTAGCGAGCCTAAGTCGGCAAGTTGAGCCGTAGCGCGGGCTGTGGCTGCCCAGCCGCCTTCGTTTTCGTAGTCGGAAAGTCTAAATTCATTTATCCAAACTACCGCCGATTTATCAAGCCCATCGTCGGTTCTGCCTGTTGTTTTTTTAGGATTTCTGACTCCTATCATAATAATTTTAACTGAGCCTAAATTTGGATTTCCCACTATTTTTATTCGGTTTTTGCCGATAGTTTTTTCGTAAGGCGTGGTTGGTGAGCCTCCATATTGTTTTATTTGCTGATTGCGTTCGAGTTTCAGATTTGTAA
>JAITPP010000178.1 GCA_031289385.1 Prevotellaceae bacterium
TTCAATGAAAGTTTTACCCTTAAAACCAATTCTATTTTAGGCACGCTTTCCGATACAGTAGTCAATGAGTATGATTTGATATTGACAAATCCGCCATACGTTACAAGCGGTAGCAGCAACTTGAAAGAGGAAATTAAAAAAGACGGCGAACTTGTAAATTATTTCAAAGTAAATGCAATGGGCGTTGAAGGTTTGTTTATGGAATGGATTATAAGAGCATTAAAACCCAACGGCAAAGCATTTATTGTTGTGCCTGACGGAATATTAGACAGAGGCGACCAAAAATATTTGAGAAAATTTATTTTGGATGAATGTTTTTTAGATGGAATTATTTCTTTGCCAGAAAATACATTTTTTACTACAAATAAAAAAACTTATATTATTTGTTTAACAAAAAAAACGGGCAAAAAAGAAATTCAACAAACGCCTGTCTTTTCTTATTTAGTTAGCGAAATAGGCGAAAGTCGCGATGTTTATCGTTTTGATATTGAGGAAAATGATTTGATAGAAGCAACTGAACTTTTTAATCTTTTCAAAGGCAATAAACAATCTTTTGCAAAATTTAACCACAATAAAAGATGCAAATCGTTAGAAGTGTCTTTTTTTGAAAACAATATTAATGACAATTGGACTATTGATAAATGTTGGACTAACGAGGAACTTTTAGAATTGGGTATTGTTAAACAAATAAAAGAAGTTAAATTCAATGATTTTCCGTTATTATTAGATGATTTGATACTTACTATTGAAGAATTGAAAGAAGAAATAAATAATTTACTTTCTACAAATGAAGAAATTTTTGAGACAAAAGAATATAAATTATCAGATTTATTCGATTTCCCTTCTATTAAAGGTTTGACAAAAACATTTATTAAAAATAATTCGGGAAATATTCCTGTTTATGGCGGACGACAAGATGAAGTTCCGATAGGTTATATTGCAGAGAATTTAAAGGATGTAAAATATTTTGAAAACTGTTTGGGTTGGAACAGAGAGGGTTCTGTAGGGTATGTTTTTTATCACCAACACAAATTTACAACAAACGACCACCACAGACCATTGTTAATAAAAGATGAATTTAAGAATGTATTAGACCCAAATTATATTAAAATTAAATTGCAGGAACTACTTTTTAAACAGGGTTTTAGATGGAGTAAAACGGCGAGCAAAGAAAAAGTACAGAAACTGAAAATAGAATTGCCTATAAATGAAAGAAACAACATTAGTTTGGAAATACAAAACAGATTATCGGAACGAGCGCAAAAAATAGAAGAAATTAAACGGAAAATTCAAGAAAAAGGCAATTATTTAATAAACGTTAAAGTCATAATTTAATATGAAAATCAAAGAACTTATTCGTATTTTGCAGTTAGCACCCGACAAAGCAAAAGAAGTTTGGATACCCGCTTTTGACGGCGAGCGTACAACTTTTATTGATTTCAACTTTGACGATGAAAATAATTTAGATTTATACGAAGTTATCAAAGAAGTTGAGCCATATACTTTGGAAAAGATTACAGAGTTGGAAAAATTAAACCAATAGAAATTCCAATTTTTCTCAACTCAAAAGGCGAATTTAATTTATCCGCTCAAAGAGAAATTGCCGAAAAATACCGCAAAATAGAACAAATCAAAAAAAGTATCTCGGAAGAATTGGATAAAATTTCCAATATCGAAATAGATTTTGACTAAAAATATTTTATGCAATTTCATTGATTTATTAAGTTGTAATACTTTGATTTACAGCCCAAATACCACCGCTCTATTTCTCTTTTTTCCGCTTTTTTCGTTTCTTGTAAAAAATATAATATCCTGTAAGCGGCAAACTTGCGCCTACAAGAGCGGCTATAAATGTTATGATTTTTGAAAACCATCCGCCCCATGCGCCAACATGCAAAGTGTATAACCAACCGCGTATTTTTGTCGATTTATCTGCCTTTGCATAAGGTTGATACGCCGTAATTTCACCTGTTTTTGCATCAAATGTATATCTGTCGGCAGCGCGCACATTTCCCCAAATGCGTTTTTGCGAAACCGTTGCCGATTCGTTTTGAATAGCAATTATTTTATAATCAATGTTTTGATTTCTAATTTCTTCAAATATATTTTGCCAATGAGTAAAATCTATGCTTTGCGCATTTCTGTCGCCGCTGTCTGTTTGTTGATTTCCTTGTTTTTGCTGTTCGTTGTTTCTGTTGTGTTGATTATGATTCATTGTCGGCAGTTCTGCGCCGAAAAGTTTGTAAACCCCAACATTATACCATTTAAAGGAATATGTTAATCCTGTGAGTGCCAGCGTTAAAAGTATCATACAAGTAAGAGTTCCCGCCGATAAGTGCATATCATACCAAAACCGTTTCCAGCCTTTGTTTACATTTATCGTATATAGTCGTTTTACGCCTTTGCGGTTTTTGGGAACAACAATAATAATGCCTGTAATGAGTATTATAACAAGCAAAAGCGTAGAATAACCTGTAATGGGTTTTCCTATTTTTACGTTGAGAAGCCAGCGATGAATTTGCATAATTTTTGCAAAAAAATTGTTGCCGAATTGGCTGATTTCAACCAATTTGCCTGTGTATGGATTTACGTATGCCGTAACTCTTGAGCCTTCGGCAAGATTCATCACATAATTGCGTTTGGGATTGGCGGAAATACTTACGCCTGCAACCGAATTGTTTTCTAATTGCGAATTTACTAATGGAATCAACCTGTCTAACGTCATCGGCTCGCCGTTTATTTCTTTTACAAAGAAGCGTTCGGGATACAGCGTTTCTTCTATTTCCGTGCGAAATATCAAAATTGCGCCTGTTAAACATATTATTGTGATAATCAGTCCGATTGGGAATGATATCCAGAGATGTATTTTGCGAATTGTTTTTTTCATTTGATATGAGTTTAAATAATAATGAGGCTGTGCCGTAAAGTTTGTTTCTATAACGAATAATGCAATTTTTTTACAAAATATGGTTTATAAATTTGATTTTCAAATTATTTGCATTATTGTCATTTTCACTTTTGATACAGTCTCATATCTTTTTCAAATATTATTGTAAATTAATCTGCCGACAGCATTTATGCTTGTTGCGCCGCTTATGTTTATACCTTTGATTGCCAACGCATTTGCAGGTTCAATTATATAAATTGTTGGATTGGCGTTTTCGGCAACTATCGGAAAATACATTTTACCTTCGTATGATAGCGGTTGCCCTGTTGCTGTTATTTTATTTTTGCTTGGAATACCGCTTATCCACGAAAATGTTTTTGTCTCCATATTTACTATTCCGTACTGAGTTGCTGCGCCTAATCCCGAAACGGTCAAGTCGTTATATAATTCGAGCATGAAATAATTGTCGGTAATGTGCCACACTTTTCTGAAACGGTAACCGCCTGTTTTTTCTTCGATATTAAAATAATACGAAGGGTTGAATGTTGTTGCGTTCTTGTTGATTTTCAACGCTCCGCAAGGTTTTGTTGTGGCGCTTTCAAACGAGCCCGAAAAAACATAAACATCGCCATTGTCGGATTTTCCTATTTGCGAATAATATTGCGACCTGTAACGCCCTGATGAATAACTTATTCTGTCATCTCTGTAAATGCGTTTCAGATTTAAGTTTGCATCGAATGTCGCAACCCATACGCTGTCGGGATATGTAATTGTTCCCGAACTTGCACCGCCCGTTGCACTTGAATCTATGGGCTGAGAAACTACCAATCCCGTAAGAAATTCGCCGTTTCCCATATCTACAATTCCCGAAAACGTGGCTTGTTCGCCGTTTCCCGTGATATTCAACGTTGTAATTGTTTTTTCTTGCAATGAAAGTCCGTTTTTTAAATCAATAAAATTGAACGTAACGCCGTCGGTTCTTGGATTTCCGTTTTTGTCAATAAGCACGTTGCCGTTAGCATCTACGGGAGTTTGTCCGCCAACGCCTGTTAAAGCGTATTTGTCGAAAAATCCGTAAGATGTAAACCGCGACGAAATCTGAAACTGCCCTAATTCCTGCAACGTTCCGTCTTGTTTTACAGCGTATCCCAAGCCTATTCCCGGATTTCCTTGCTGATATATCAAGCCTATGGCAGCCGATGGATTGTTGTTGAATATCCACGTGTATCCCGACATTTCGAGCGTTTTATTGTTGTTTGCGATAGATAAATCGCCTGTTTCCAAATTGTCGGTTTGTATTATATATTCTGACGATTCGCCGGAAACGGAAAGGAAAAACGAGCCTGTCGTTTTGGGTTTAACGTTGTTTTCATTATTCTCACACGAGTTGAAAATCAATGTATTGCATGTAATAAATGCTACTAAAAGCGTTTTTTTAAAAATTGTTTTTGTGTTCATAAAATTTAATGTTATTTGAAATTATTATTAAAGAAAAAATATCTTAATTTTACCGAAAAACTACGTCCGGGTTTTTGTAAACTGTAATTATCGTATAATATTTCATCGGTTATATTTTTGATTTCTAATGAAATATTATATTTACCATTTTTAAGCGTATAAGTTATATTCAAGTCGTGCGATAATTGCATTGGTATTATAATATCGCCACCTTCGCTTTTCCAATCGCGAAAAAACGAATGTACATAACTGAGATTATATCCAAACGAAAAAACATTGTCCTTACCCAATAAATTGTGTATATTATAATTAGCATCAATATTTCCGAAAAAATACGGGACATTCGGCATGCAATCTTTATAATAAATAAGTTCGCGTCCGCCAACATCATATTTTTCCATATTTCTGATATTCTGATAAGTAATGTTTCCGCCTGCCGAAAATTTATTTTTATAAAAATATCGGGCTTCAAAATCAATGCCTGCATTAATTACTTTTCCGTGATTGGTATAAAAAGCGCCGCCGTAGCGTTGCTCTATTTGCCGCCTGATATAATCTCTTGTATATCTGTATATTAACCCAGCATCAAAATATACCGAATGTGTATTATTCCACGCATTGCTGTAACTGATATTGACGTTAATATTGCGGCTGCTTTCGGGTTTCAGCGACACGTCGCCTGTTTCTAAAACTTCGTCGCCAAATAGTTCTCGCTCAGACGGTAAACGATATGCCTTTTCGAAAGATGCTTTAATCTGAAACGAAGATGTTAAAAAATAAGTCATAAGAATTCCGTAACCTGTTGTGTTAAATGATTTTTCTTTTTCTTCGTAAACCTCTGTGCTTGTTGTTGAAACATTTACAGGACCTTTTACATTTACATCGTAATATTTGAAAAACGCCGAAGTATTCCATCGTTTATCGGGTTCAAATTTATAAGAAAATCCTAAAACGTTTTTTGAGTTTTTTCGCTGCATAAAGGTTGATACATTGCTTGTTTCGGAATTGGCGGCGGCATCGGTTGCTTTGCGAACAAACGCGCTGAACAGATTGTTCAATGCAAAATAATGTTTTTCGTTTAATCTATAATTCAGATTAACAGATATTAATGCGTTTTTATTATCGTATTCGCTCAACGAATATTGTCCTTCTCCTTTTGTACCTTTTTTTCGGTATTCGCCGTTCCAATTGTATTGTCGAGCCAATGTGTCGGTATTGTTATTTCTTGCGATGTTATAATTTGCTGTTAGCGAAAAGTTTAGGTTTGATACAATGAGGTTTTTCTTTTCGTAATTCAATGTTGGAATAATGCTTTTGGCTCTGCGTTCTTTTCCGCCGTAAACAATTTTCATCAAATTAGCGTTTTGAATATCATCCTTTTCTTGACTTAAAGTGATGCCCAGCAGCAATTTATCTGCCCACGTTTTATTAACTACTCCTACTTTTGCAATTACGGCTTCGTTGTGATAATTATCATGAAATCTTTTAAACCAATACTCATCTGTCGAATAATTACTTGTCTGTAAATCAAGCAATTTTGTTCTGACTTTATAACTGTTATCCGAATAATTTTGATACGCATTTAATTGAAAAACAAAACCGTTTTTTGTTGTATGTCCTAAACTTATATTGGATTTATGCGTGTTAAACGAGCCGTAAGTGTATGAAACATCTAAATAAGTTTTTCGCAACTGCTTGGTAACGATATTGATAGCCCCGCCCAATGCATCTGCGCAAAATTCTATGGGAACAACGCCTTTGTAAACATCAATGCGATCGGCTAAATTGACAGGCATATTGTTTATCTGAAACGACGAGCCAAAGCCCTCCATCGGCATTCCGTCCATAAAAATTTTGATATGCTTTCCGCTAAAACCGTTTATCGAAATTTGCGAGTCCGAGCCAACGCCGCCCGTTTCACGTATTTTTATACCCGAAATTCTGTCGAGAGTTTGTGTGATGCTTAAAGTTGTGTTGTACAATAATTTAGTATCAATACTTACAACATTATATGCCGATTCGTTAATCTCTCTCACCTTGCTTTTTCCTACAATTATAACACTGTCAATTTTGTCGTGGCGCATATCATTATCGGATGATGATATTTTATTGTTTTGCGAAAATGCAGAGTTAAAAATTAAGAAAAACAATGAACAATAATAAAATTTTAATTTAGCCATTCTTAATTATACTTTAATTATAATAATGATTATGAAACGATTATAAATAAATATTATTGTTGAATTGATTTATAACGATTCAAAAACAGCGACAAAGATATACACTCCCAAAACCGCAAAAAATACCTATTCGTAGTGAATTTTCATTGAAAATATAACGATTTTTGGGTATAATCTTAAAATAATTGAGAATTGAGAATTGAAAATTGGAGGTATGCAGATAATGCAGATTCTTAGATAAATTAATAATTAACGATTAATAATTAATAATGTGCGGTTGAATGTGGTTAAATT
>JAITPP010000181.1 GCA_031289385.1 Prevotellaceae bacterium
TTCGTTCAAAATTTATTTTAACCCTTATTTTCAAGAGTTCCCTTAGTAGCGAAGGAAACCACTCATAAATCACCCTTATTCATTTATTCTAAATACTTTAATAAGGGAATAAGGGGAAAAAAATAAAATAAATCTGATGTTACTAAGGGTACTCACAAAAATAAGGGTAAAAAAAGAACGAACATTTGCAGAAATAAACCCTTGATTTTTTACACCCCACCTTTCAGGGCGCGTAATTTGTTTTTAGTTTTGTAATTCGTAATTTCGTAATTCGTAATTGATTTATGTAATTCGTAATTGATTTTTTATCTGCGTAATCTGCGTGCTAATTCAACTCAACAACTAAGCAATTAAACAACTCAACAACGAAACAAAAAAGTCGTAATTCGTAATTGATTTTTATCCGTGTGCTAAAAAATAAAGGATGTAAAATTCCATTATTCCAATACGTCGTATTTACTCAACTGATATTCGGCTTTTAAAATCTCGATAACCTCTTTTACGCTGCGTATTTTTTCAGACAAATAGGCATTAGTTCCCGCAAATGCGTATCCTTTTTTCATATTGCCTTTTGCTGCGTTATACAGTGCTTTGATTATGCAGTACGGACTTTTCTGGTAATCGCAGGTTTTTATGCAGTGGAACGGGCAACTTTTCGGTTTTTCAGAGCCGCTGTTCACTTTGCGGATAAATTCGCCGTCAATGGCTCTACCCGGCATTCCTACGGGGCTTTCGATAATCATCATGTCTTTTTCCGACGAATTGATATAAGTCTGTTTAAACTCATCGGAGGCATCACATTCCTCTGTCGGGACAAATATGCTTCCCATTTGCACAGCCGTTGCTCCGAGCGACATAAATCGTGAAATATCTTCTCCGGTAGAGATACCGCCGGCTGCAATTACCGGAATATTTTTCTCTTCCGAATAACTTTTTGCCACCGACACAACTTCGGGTATAATTTCTTCCAGCGCATAATGCGAATCGTTTATTTGTTCTTTCTTGAAACCGAGATGTCCGCCTGCTTTGGGACCTTCAACAACTATGCCGTCGGGCAAATAATTGTAGTTGGTTTTCCATTTGTCGCACAATATACGCGCTGCCCGCGACGACGATACTATCGGCACAAGTGAAGTGTTGCTTTCATCGGTAAGATACGATGGCAAATCAAGAGGCAAACCTGCTCCTGCAAAAATAACATCCACTTTTTCGGCAATAGCGGTTTTTACCATATCCGAAAAGTTTGATAATGCTACCATTATATTTACGCCTATGATGCCTTTCGTTTTCTCTCGTGCCTTGCGTATTTCTTCCTTTAAGCCCCAAATACAGTCTTTCAGGTAATCACGTGGACTTTGCTTGTATAGCAAACCTAATCCTGCACAGGATATTACGCCAATGCCACCCTCGTTGGCAACCGACGAGGCAAGCCCCGACAACGATATTCCTACACCCATACCTCCCTGTATAATAGGAAGTTTAATTTCTTTGTTTCCGATAAAAAATGATTTCATTACCATATAATATAAATTGTTGTGGATTCCGTGATACACGAATATCCTGATTAACTTGACTTATCCTAAACAAGAAAGTTGAATTTCTTTTTTATTGAAGACTTGCATTAACTTAATTATTTACAAAAGTAACAAAATAATTAACGTAGTGCGTGTTTTCGTAAAATAATTATTTAAATCGTTAAAGATAAAATGTGTATTTAGACTGTTGAACATTTGTTATAATATAATACAATTACGAATTACGATTTTTTGTTGATTTCAAAAAATCTTTATAAACTTGACAAACTTTATAACTTTATAAACTGATTAAACCCACATATATTACAGATTTTCAGAGATAAAAAACTTTGCTTTTTTACTAACTTTACGATTTAGTAATAAAAAATATCAGCATAATTGCAGATTATGAAAATGTATATTAAAACAAAAGGCTGCAAAAACAGCCTTTAATTTTTGTAGTCCCGGCGGGAATCGAACCCACATCAAAAGAACCGGAATCTTCCATTCTGTCCATTGAACTACGAGACCAAAATTTTTGCAAAGATATGAAAAATAGTCGTAAGTTGTAAGTCGTAAGTCATAAGTCGGGGGAAAAAGAGGTTAGAGATGCGTAGATTTAATGATTAAATGCAACTGTTTTATTTGTATATTTAAATAGTAAAATGATTATCGGTGTTAATATTATTTTGTTGTTATACTTGCATTTACGCGCTATTCATCTTCAACTTTTGACTTACAAGTATTTTTCATATCTTTGCAAAAAATATTAATAACAAAAATAATATAAAAAGAATGAAAGCATATATATTTCCCGGTCAGGGAGCGCAGTTTGTAGGAATGGGCAAAGATATTTACGATAATTTTGCTCAGGCAAAGGAAATGTTCGAAAAAGCGAATGATATTCTTGGTTTTCGTATCACCGATTTAATGTTTGCGGGTACGGATGCCGATTTGAAACAAACAAAAGTTACACAGCCAGCAATATTTATACATTCGGTAATTCTTGCCAAAATACTTGCCGATTTCAAACCCGATATGGTTGCAGGACACTCGCTTGGCGAATTTTCGGCTCTTGTGGCAGCAGGCGCAATGTCGTTTGAAGATGGTTTGAAACTTGTTGCCGCACGCGCAAATGCAATGCAAAAAGCATGCGAAAAAGAACCGTCAACGATGGCTGCTGTGCTTGGTATTGACGATTTGAAAGTTGAGGAAATTTGCGCCGAAATTGATGGAATTGTTGTTCCTGCCAATTATAATTGTCCGGGGCAGTTGGTAATTTCGGGCACAGTGGCAGCAGTTGAGGCTGCTTGTGTGAAACTGAAAGAAGCAGGAGCGAGGCGTGCACTTGTTTTGCAAGTTGGCGGAGCGTTTCATTCGCCATTAATGGAATCGGCGCGTATAGAACTGAAAAATGCTATTGAAGCAACGCAGTTTTCAACGCCCGTATGTCCCGTTTATCAAAATGTAGATGCAAAGCCATATACCGATGCAAATGCAATTAAAGAAAATCTGATACAACAACTCACTTCGCCCGTGCGCTGGACTCAAACCGTACAAAATATGTGCGCCGACGGAGCAACTCATTTTGTTGAATTAGGTCCCGGCACAGTATTGCAAGGTTTGGTGAAAAAAATAAATAACGGCGTAGAAGCAGAAAGCAGGCAGTAATGGTATTTGGTATTTAGTCGTTGGTATTTAGTATTTAGTATTTAGTCGTTGGTATTTAGTATTTAGTATTTGGTATTTAGTCGTTAGTATTTAGTATTTGGTATTTAGTCGTTGGTATTTAGTGATGAAAAATAAACAATTTATAACAGATGGCAAAAAAAATCCCGTTAGGGATTATCGCTCGGTAGAAACAATGAACGCCACGCCAACATTGCAGTCCGTTAGGACTGCAACCAAAA
>JAITPP010000215.1 GCA_031289385.1 Prevotellaceae bacterium
AATTGTCTAATAAAGTCTTCTACGGCAAATTTTGCATCGCTAACAAGATCAGTAAATATGAGGTAAATATAGGAATTTGTGTCTTTAATACCTTCCAATGTATTAATTAAACTGCATAATATAAAATATCTACTTATTGTTATGACACTTACTATAATGACGAAGTAAAGCACCGCAATCTTTATATTTATTGTGTTTTTATTCATCTTTTTTGTACAAAAATACAAATTATTTCAATTAAATTTTCTATTAAAAGAAATATTTTGTAACCAAAACAACTAAACAGATTTTTTTTCACCGCTCGTTATATTTTTTTGTACCTTTGATAAACAAAAATTAGATTTTTATTTAAAAAATATCAAATTATGAAACAAATAAAATTAATAGTAATGCTTATGTCAGTAGTAGTTATAACAGCGTGTTGCTCGGATGAAAAAAAATCAACCGACGAAAAAATCGTAATTAACAACGAACTCACCAACGACGAAATTGCCGCTGGCATTTTAACGCCCGAAATAATGTGGAAAATGGGCAGAGCAGGCGAAAGCGCAATTTCGCCCGACGGTAAAAAAATTGCTTATACCGTTACAAATTACAGCGTTGAGGCTAACAAAGGCGTAACAAGTCTTTGGCTGATTTTGCTCGACAACGAAAACAAAACAGTAAAATTAGCCGACGACGTTTCATCTCCCGTTTGGAGTAAAAACAGCGACAAATTGTATGTTGCAAAAGACGAGCAGATTTTTACCGTTGATGCCGCCACAGGCGCGTTATCGCAACTTTCGTTTATCGACGGCGGCGTGGAAGGTTTTGGCATTGCGCCCGACGGAGATATGCTTTTTTATGTGAAAAAAGTTGCAGTTGAAAAACGCAATTCAGCCGACATATATCCCGACATGGATAAGTCGAAAGTCAAAATTTACGACGATTTGATGGTTCGCCACTGGAACTATTGGGACGAAGGGAAATTTTCGCACATTTTTGTCGCAAAAATATCTGATGGAAAAGTTGAAAACGGCAAAGATATTATGCAAGACGAGCCTTGGGATGCACCAACAGCGCCATATTTTGACGTTGCCGAAATAACGTGGAACAACGGCGGAACTCAACTTGCATACACCTGCAAAAAACAAACAGGAACTCAATATGCAATATCAACGCAGTCGGATATTTTTGTTTACGATGTTGAAAGCGGCACAACAAAAAATATTTGCGAAACATATAACGCAGACAAAAATCTTAACGATTTTCAAGGTTATGATATGTATCCCGTATTTTCGCCCGACGACAAAAAAATTGCCTTTTTAAGCATGCGCCGCGCAGGCAACGAAAGCGACAAAGAACGCCTGTTTGTGTGGAACAGCAACGATTACTCTATGAACGAACTTACATCCGAATTTGATTATAACGCCTCAAACCTTGTTTGGGAAGGAAACGATACAATTTATTTTATCGCGCCAATGCAAGCAACACGCCAGATTTGCCGTGTCGATTGCAACAATCGCAACGTTGAAGTTATTACAAAAGGCGACCACGATATAAATCATTTTACAAAAATAAATGATATAATTATTGCCGAAATCACAAAACAGACAATGGCGACAGAACTGTTTACAGTAAACAAAAACGGCGAAACGGCACAAATAAGTTTTGTGAACAAAAATATTTACGATAAAATACAAATGGGCGCAATAGAAAAACGCTGGATACAAACCACAGATGGCAAGCAAATGCTGACGTGGATTATATTTCCGCCCAAATTTGATGCAACAAAAAAATATCCCACTTTGCTTTATTGCGAAGGCGGACCGCAAAGCGTTGTCAGTCAATTTTGGAGTTTTCGCTGGAATTTTCAACTGATGGCAGCGCAAGGATATATCGTTGTTGCGCCAAATCGCAGAGGCGTTCCATCGTTTGGGCAAGAATGGTTAGACCAGATTTCGGGCGATTACAGCGGACAAAATATTCGCGATTATTTAAGCGCAATTGATAACGTGTCGAAAGAAACGTGGAGCGACGAAACACGCTTAGGCTGCGTTGGCGCAAGTTACGGCGGATATTCGGTATTTTTCCTTGCCGGAAATCACAATAAACGATTCAAAGCATTTATTTCGCATTGCGGAATTTTCAATTTCGAAAGCATGTACGGACATACCGAAGAATTATGGTTTGTAAACAACGATTACGGCGGCTCGTATTGGGACGAAAATGCGGTAGCAAAACGCTCGTATGCCAATTCGCCCCACAAATTTGTGAAAAATTGGGACACTCCGATATTGATAATTACAGGACTAAACGATTTTCGTATTCCCTACACACAAAGCCTCGAGGCATTTACGGCAGCACGCCTTCGCGGTGTTGATGCCCGACTGCTTGCTTTTGAAAACGAAGCACATCAAGTATTCAAACCGCAAAACAATTTAGTTTGGAATCGCGAATTTTTTGGCTGGCTTGATAAATATTTGAAGTAAAATATTTTTTGTAGCGATATACTACGAACGAAGTTTCTTCCTGCAAAAAATCTGAACAATGATTTTAATGTGAGAATGTGATTAATGTGATAATATGAAAATGTGATTAATGTGATAATATGAAAATGTGATTAATGTGAAAATGTGAGAATATGAAAATGTGATTAATGTGATAATATGAAAATATGAAAATTAGACGAATATGTATAAAACATAAATCATAAAAATCAAAATAATCATATTAAAATCACCGTTCAGACAAATAACAATTAAAAATAATGAAAAATAAAAAAATAATATGATTAAATTTTTTCTAACTTTTTGTTTCGTACTCTTTGTAAATAGTTTTTTTGGACAAGAAAAAATAGAATTATTTCCGCAGAATATACACCTTGATAAATATACAAAATGTAGTTGTTCTGATACGACTAATATCAAGAAAAAAATAGATGAAATTGATTTTGAAGGAGAGAGATATTCGTATGACTATTCGCAATTTAAGTTTGTTGATATAAATAACAATGGAATATGCGAGGTTTTGCATTATTT
>JAITPP010000224.1 GCA_031289385.1 Prevotellaceae bacterium
ATGAAAAATATTTAATATTACATATTTTTTGTTTTTATTTTTGTAAAACAGAAGTTAAGAAATTAAGAAGTTAGAGAAGTTACGAAGTTAGTAAATCACAAATAATTATTAATTTTTCATTCTTCATTCTTAACTCTTCATTCTTCATTATTAAAGTTTAAGTGTTAAAAAAAATAAAAAAATTATTCATTTTAAAAACATTTTTTGTTTTAATTACTACTTTTTGTTAATCGGGAAAAGGCTTGGTTTTTTTCTTTTTTTTAGCCGAATTTGCTGTCTGTGGTTAAGTATTTTAGCAATGTTAATTTTTCGACAAATAAAAAAATGTATTCGGAATTTAATTTATTTTGTTGTGATTAATGATATTAATCAGTTTTTTTTCGTATCTTCGCACGAAAATATTTTTATCGTTGTTATTTTACAAATAAAGGCTTTATTAAAACTATGAGTTATCTTAAATTCGACAAAAACGCATTAGTAAATCTCGAATATTCGCTGAATAGAGAAATATTAAGTACAAATCGCAATGGCGGTTACATGAGTACAACTATCGTTGGTTGTAATACTCGAAAATATCACGGCTTGCTAATTTGCCCGATTGATGAATTTGGCGGCGAAAATCACGTTTTGCTGTCGGCGCTTGACGAAACGTTGGTGCAGCGCGAAAAAACATTTAATCTCGGAATACACCGATATCCGGGAAATTACGAGCCGCGAGGGCACAAATACATCGTTGAGTTTGAATACGAACCTACGCCAACAATAACTTATCGCGTAGGCGGAATGTTATTCAAAAAAGAATTTTTAATGATTCATCACGGAAATCAGATAATGATTCGATACACTTTGCTTGATGCTCATTCGCCTACTGTATTGCGACTTAAACCTTTTTTGGCGTTCAGAAAAATTCACGAACTGAGCAAAGCAAATTTATACGCAAACACAAAGTTCAACAGCATTAACAACGGAATAGAAACAAAACTTTATGCCGATTATCCCTTGCTACGCATGCAACTGAACAAAAAAAACGAATTTATTCCAACGCCCGACTGGTATTACAATATCGAATACAACGAAGAATTTAAACGCGGATACGAATATCACGAAGATTTATTTGTTCCCGGATACTTTGAAGTCCCTATAAAAAAAGGCGAATCAGTAATATTTTCGGCATCAATAAAAGATGAAAATCCGATTACGTTTAAGCGATATTTTGAAAAACACCTTTCGGAACGCCCGCCGAAAAACAGTTATGTAGCATGTCTGAAAAACGCCTCGCAGCAATTCATAATACAATCGGGAAAAAACACCGAAATAGTTGCAGGCTATCCATGGCTCGGATATTGGGGTTTGGATATGTTTGTATCGTTGCCCGGACTAACGCTTGCCGCTACCGAAGATACAAAATTGTGCAAAACAATTCTCGACAACGCATCAAAAAATATTAAAGACGGCTCGTTTACAAACGAAAAACAACACAGAGCATTTATTTACAACTCGATAGATGTTCCGCTTTGGTATATTTGGGCAGTACAGCAATACAAAAACCACACAGGCGACAGCGCAGAAGTGTGGAAATCGTACGGAAAAAAAATAATAGAAATACTTGATACATACCGCAAAGGAAAATCGAACGTGCAAATTCACGAAAACGGACTGATGTGGCAAAGCGAAACAGGAAAAGCCCTCACGTGGATGGATGCAATTATTGCAGGAAAACCCGTTACGCCACGCGCAGGATACGCCGTTGAAATTAATGCGCTTTGGTATAATGCAATTTGTTTTGCAATGCAACTTGCCGACGAAAACAACAACAAAACCTTTGCAAAACAATGGACACCGATAAAAAATCTTATCGAAGAAAATTTTTATACAATATTTTGGTGCGAACAACGTCAGCATTTAGCCGATTATGTTGATAAAAACGGACAAAATATATTTACGCGCCCCAATCAGATACTCGCAACATCGCTGCAATACAGCCCCATAAAAGATGAAGTGAAAGAAAAAATTCTGAAAGCCGTAAAACGCGAACTGCTGACAACCAAAGGCATACGAACACTATCGCCGAAAAATCCGTTGTACAAAGGCAGATATGAAGGAAATCAGGCGGCACGCGACGATGCACACCATCAGGGAACGGTGATGCCTTGGCTGCTTGGACATTATGTAGAAGGAAACTTTAAACTTCACGGAAAAAGTTTTATCCCCGCAGCAAAAGAAATTGTGAACGCATTTGAAGAAGATATGACAACCTACGGAATAGCGTCGATAGGAGAACTTTACGATGGCGACCCACCGCAGGCAGCCGAAGGCTCAACATCCCAAGCATGGAGTATTGCCGAAATTTTGCGAATTATGAAAATGATTGAAGATGTAGAAAATAATTGATAAAGTAAAATATTATGAAAAAGATTTACTTATTTATACTAAGTGTGTTATGTTCTATTTCATTATTGACAGCGCAAAGCAGCAAAGAGAATATTATAAACGATTTGGTTGCATCTCAACCAAAAATAGAATATCCTGTTTGCTCGTGGGCTTTTTATTATTATGGGGCGTATGATAAAGATACTTACTCTGATTGGATTTTATTAACAAAAGAACAATACGAAGAATTACTTTGTAATCAAGGTATTCATTGTAAAACTATTAGTCCTTATTGTAAGGATAATAGTTTTCAGGGATTTATTTTTAATGGAATTTTATCCCATAATTTTTCTTCCAAGTTTTTGCTATTCGTGCTATCTTATAATACTGAAACAGGATGCAGCGAAAAGGGATTTTTGGCAACATTTACGCCACAAGGTAATTTAATAGATACACTTACTTACTATGGAAACAAATCATTTGAATACAATTGTGGAGGAATTATAGAAAAAGATTCTATCATTATCGTAAATTCAAAAATACCTCCTCAAAAACTAACACAGGCACAAATTGAAGAATATAATATAAATAATCCATTTATTGTAAAAGTTTATCAACTAAATTGTGATGGAAAATTTATTGAAAAAAGAGAATTTTTTAAAAACAGAAAAGAAAATAATAACCCCCGTTCGGCGTAGTTTCCAAACTACGTCGTACTAAAGCAAGGCTGTTGCCTTGCAAAAAAACAGAAAATAAAAAAATGATACATACTATATACAAAGATAAAAATTATACAATAACTGAAATAAGAAAAAACATATAAAACATGAAACATATAATAATAACGCTACTTTCTATTAGTCTTCTTA
>JAITPP010000236.1 GCA_031289385.1 Prevotellaceae bacterium
GACGGTTGCAAACCTACGGCTTGCAAAACGAAGGATGGTTCATTTTTCTACCGAGCGATGCAAACCTAACGGCTTGCTTTTTTGAAAACAATCTTTTATAGTTTATTTATTTTTTGTTATTATATGAAATGACTATAAAGATTTATATAAAATAAAACAAAATAAATTTCAATTATTTTTGCGGTGAATAAACAATATTTTTATTATATTGATTTTGTTTTTAAGATGTTATAAAATTAATTAAAATATGTATGTAGAACTTTGTTTGAACAATGATTTTTGCCATTTGCATCTAATCAAATTTTTGCAAACAGCTTTTTATCTCTTTCCAACGCCTTACGGAAAATGGAAGTTCGATATTCGGATGCAAAATTACCACGTTTTTTGCTTTGTCAATATAGTTAATGTGCTTTGCATTAATAAGTATATGGTTGTGTATTCGGATAAAATTAAATTTACTCAATTCGTTTTCTAATACTTTCAGCAATCTTGTTGTTGTATATTTATCTGTCAGAGTATAAATATCGCATATATACGATTCGCATATAATATGCGTTATTTCGGAAACAATAATTTGTTTTATAATCCTTTTGTTTTTAATAATTATTGCTTTTGTGTATTGAGCGTCGTAGTTCATTTTTTTGTTGATATTATGTTTTAAATTATTTGTTTATAAATAGTTACTAATTACATACGTACATAAAAAAAGCGCGGACAAAACTCTTAATTATCCGTCATTATGAGGTTCTCAACTACCCGAGCAACTAAATAAACTGAGTAAAGCCCACGCCTGAAATGGCGTGAGCGTTTAATCGCTTTACTCACAGTCGCCCATAGAAATTGTTGAGATTTCATAATGACTTGAATTTAAGCTAAACGCTTTTTTCAATATATACTTAAAATGTGCGTATTGTTTGCTGTTCTTTATTTCATAAGCACACAGTATTGTACATTTCAGCACAAAGTTATAATAAATTTTTATTATAAAAAAATCTGTGCAAAATTTATCGTGCGATTTTTAAAATTTAAGATGAAAAATACCGAAAAAAATATAAATTCGGTAGGAAATAATTGCTAATTTGCATTACGAAAGGACTAATATTTCTATCAAACTTATATCTTTACAAAATTTCAAATTATATAACAAAAAAAATCAACCTTTCGCAATTTCGTAATTCGTAATTCATTTTGTACCTTTGCAGATTATTCAAATAAAATTGAGAGGCAAATAAAATGAACAAAAAAGTAATATTAATCATCCTCGATGGATGGGGAATTGGAAAAAACGATAAAACCAACGCCATTTTCACTCAGGGCGAACCTTATATCGACTCGCTTAAAGCAAAATATCCAAATGCTCGACTTGCCGCTTGCGGTATTGACGTGGGTTTGCCGGAAGGACAAATGGGAAATTCGGAAGTTGGACACTTAAATATTGGCGCAGGACGTGTTGTATATCAGGATTTAGTGAAAATTAATCTGGCTTGCGCCGATAATTCGATAATGCAAAATCCCGAAATTGTAAACGCCTTTTCGTATGCGCAAAAAACAGGAAAATCCGTGCATTTTTTAGGATTGGTGTCGGATGGCGGAGTGCACAGTTCGCTCGAACATCTTTTTAAACTTTGCGATATTGCAAAAGAGTATGATATTGAAAATGCTTTTGTACACTGTTTTATGGATGGCAGAGATACCGACCCGCACAGTGGAAAAGGTTTTATACAGCAATTATCGCAGCACGCAGCGGCAACAAACGTAAATATAGCAAGCATTGTAGGACGCTATTATGCAATGGACAGGGACAAACGCTGGGAACGAATAAAACAAGCCTACGATTTGCTCGTTGGCGGAAAAGGAAATGCTGCAACCGATATGCAAGTCGCTATGCAACAATCGTATGACGATGGAATAACCGACGAATTTATAAAACCAATAGTAAACGCCAACGTTGACGGGCGAATAAAAGAAGGCGATGTTGTGATATTTTTCAACTTTCGCAACGACAGGGCAAAAGAACTTACAGTAGTATTAACTCAAAAAGATATGCCCGAATACGAAATGCAAACGGTTGTCGATTTACACTTTTATTGTATGACACCTTATGACGTGTCATTTAAGAATTTACATATAATTTTTGACAAAGAAAATGTAACAAATACACTTGCCGAATATCTGTCGTCGAAAAATATTAATCAGTTGCATATTGCCGAAACCGAAAAATATGCTCACGTAACATTCTTTTTCAACGGCGGGCGCGAGCAACCATTTATCGGCGAGGACCGTATTCTTATTAATTCGCCCAAAGTTGCAACTTACGATTTGAAACCCGAAATGAGTGCTTACGAAGTAAAAGATGCGCTGGTTGAAAAACTTAACACGAATAAATACGAATTTGTTGTAGTAAACTTCGCAAATGGCGATATGGTTGGACATACAGGCGTTTACGATGCGATACGAAAAGCGGTTTTTGCGGTTGATAATTGCGTGAAAGATGTTGTTGAAACGGCAAAACAAAACAATTACGAAATAATAATAATTGCCGATCACGGAAATGCCGACAACGCAATAAACGAAGATGGAACGCCAAATACGGCACATTCGTTAAATCCCGTTCCATTTATTGTGGTGAGCGACAGAATATTAAACATAAAATCGGGGAGGCTTGCAGATGTTGCCCCAACGATTTTGACGCTGATGGGTATTGAAATTCCTGACGAAATGAAAGGAAAAAATCTGGTAGAATTATAAAGTATGATATTTAACAATCACAACAAAAGAAAATTATGATAATAGATATTGACGATAAATTGTTAAGTTCTGATTTATTTACAGAATATTTTTGTTGCGATTATGCGATTTGCGCCGGCGTTTGCTGCGTTCATGGCGACAGCGGTGCTCCGCTTGACGAAAAGGAAAAAGAAATTATCACGAAAAATCTTGCCGAAATTTTACCATATTTAAAACCTGAAGGCAGACGTGTTATAAACGAGCAAGGCGTTGCTGTGATTGACATAGAAGGCGATTTGGTTACTCCGCTAATTAACGGCGAAGAATGTGCATATTCAATTTACGACGACGATTATAATTGCCTTTGCGGAATTGAACGCGCTTATTTCGACAAAAAAATTGATTTTCGGAAACCTGTTTCGTGCCATTTATATCCTATTAGAATAAAGAATGTTGCCGACACAACAATGCTAAATTACGACCAATGGAGTATTTGCCAATGCGCACGCGATAAAGGTGAAAATGAACAGATTAAAGTTTATGAATTTTTGAAAGAGCCTTTGATTAGACAATTTGGTGAAGAATTTTATAAAAAACTCGAAGAAATTGACAAATTAGTAAATGATAACAATAATAAATAAAAATAAATCAATAATATAAACAAAATTTAAAATACAAAAATATGGAATCAAATTACAACGAAACAGATGCAGCAATTTTTGCTCACAAACAAGTATCAAAACAGATGCAGCAAAAATATTCAATTGATCAAATAGAATATTTGTTCGACTTGGTATCCGAATATTATGAAGATTCGGAAGATGATAGTAATGGTGTTAATTTATTAAAAATGACAGCATTTATAAATACAAATATCAGCAAAAATTTTTGCGAGCCTATTACTTGCAGCGAATTGGAAAAATTGCTGAAAGCCGACAATAAATACATGGAAAGTATAGGAATTATTGAGGTAGAAGACGAAAACACCGCCGATGACGAAAATGCCGTAAATATAGACGAAATTGTAGATGAACTCTACAATTTGATTACAGAAAATTTGAAAAAGAAATACAAAACAGAAGATATTTATGAAATTCTTTGTATAGAATGTGATTACTTAAACAGTTTGGAATCAGACGAAATTGATGAAACAAAGTTGTATAAATACATTCAGCAACAAGCCGCCGATGGAGATATAAAAATATCAATAGATGAGATAAAACAAATTTTGGCAATTGAATCACAATTTTTGGGAGAAGAATAAAAACAAATAAACTTCAAATTGTATGATATAAAACAATAAGTAAATTAATTATTTAGATAGTATAAAAATTAAAAAAAATAAATGCAAAAACGCAATTCACATATTGAAATATTAAACAAAAAAGCCGAATTTGAATTTATATTACTCGAAAAATTTACGGCAGGAATTGTACTTTGCGGAACAGAAATAAAATCCATCCGTACAGGTAAGGCATCTATTGTTGAAAGTTATTGTTATTTTATTGGCAGACAATTATATATAAAGGGTATGCACATTGCCGAATATTGGTGGGGAAATCTGAATAATCACGATCCGCGCCGCGAACGCAAATTGTTACTCAACGTTAAAGAAATCAATAAATTACTGCGCCGTACAAAAGAGCGAGGATTAACAATTATTCCTACAAAACTGTTTATATCCGAAAACGGATATGCCAAACTCGAAATTGCTCTTGCTCGCGGCAAAAAAATATATGATAAGCGCGAGTCTATAAAAGAAAAAGATATACGCCGAGCAACGGAGAGTCAATGATATATAAAATAGTAATAATGTTAAATATATTTATTTCAATATATTATATATGTTTGAAAAAATAAAATTAATCACAATATTGGGTGCTACGGCTGTGGGAAAAACACAAATTGCCGTTGCTGTTGCCAACGAATTAAACGGAGAAATAATTTCGGGCGATTCGCGGCAAGTGTATCGCGATATGAATATCGGAACAGGGAAAGATATTGATGATTATACAATTAACAATCATAAAATCCCGTATCATCTTATTGATATTATTGATGCGGGAAAAAAATATAATGTTTTTGAATATCAGCGCGACTTTTACAATGCTTACAGCGATATTTGCCAACGAGGAAAACAGCCTGTGCTTTGCGGCGGCTCAGGAATGTATATAGAGGCTGTGGTAAACGGTTATGAAATGCCCGAAGTTCCTGCAAATCAAAACTTACGAGCCGAATTAGACAAAAAATCGGATGAAGAATTAATAAAATTTCTATCTTCGTTAAAACCGTTGCACAATAAAACCGACTATGACACTCGCAAACGTTTGATACGTGCAATAGAAATTGAAGTTTTTAGAAAAAGCAACGTCATTGAAATTCCTAAATATGAGAAAATTAATAATGTTTATTTTGGAATAAATTTTGATGTCGAAACTCGCCGAAAACGCATTACCAAGCGTTTGGATTATCGTCTGAAAAACGGAATGATTGAAGAAGTAAAGTATCTTTTAGAAAAAAATATTTCAGCAAACGATTTGATTTATTACGGATTAGAATATAAATATATTACTCTGTATCTCACCGCTAAACTAAGTTATGATGAAATGCAGCGGCAACTGAATATAGCAATTCATCAGTTTGCCAAACGCCAAATGACGTGG
>JAITPP010000256.1 GCA_031289385.1 Prevotellaceae bacterium
AAAATTAACAATAGACCAAGAAAAAAATTGGGATTTTTAACTCCTAATGAAAAAGTTTTACTAATTTTGCATAATAAAAAAGTTGCATTTGTAACTTGAATGTGCAAAATAATATTTTCCCAATATTCAAAAAATTGCAGCATATTCTCATTTTATTTATAATTTTGCAAAAAACAAATCATTTTTATAAAATTATGAATCGTATAACTAAAAAAATCAAACTGTCAATTCTCTGTTTTGCATTGTCGTTGCAGGCATTTGCGCAAACAACGGTTGAAGATGTTTCAAAAATCATTTCTGAAACCAATTGGAATGTGAAAAAATTAACGGAAAATATCGTGCTTAAACAGGCGCAAATCCAGATTTTCGACTCTAAACAAAGCATCAGTATTCTTGATGTTAAGCCAAATTCCGGCACTCGCTTGTCAATTAATGATGTTAGCGATACGCTTATCACTACAAGCGAATTGTGCAAACAAGTTGAGGCTGTTGCGGGCGTTAATGCTTCGTTTTTTGATATGAAAAACGGCGGCTCGGTTGATTTTGTTCGCGCTAACGGCGATATTCTGCACAAGCAAACACGATTATCGCAAATGAACAATGCTGCGCTTGCAATATACAAACAAGGCGTGCAAATACTCGAACGCGATACCACCGATGCCCAATGGGAATACAATATAAATTGCGAAAACGTGATGGTTGCCGGACCTCTGATTATGAAAAACGGAATGTCTGCAAAACTTCAAAAAACAGCATTCAACGAAAACCGACATCCGCGCACTTTTGTTGCAACAAAAACCGACGGAAGCGTGTTGCTCGTTGTGGTTGATGGGCGAAATGCAAATGCTGCGGGAATGAGCATCAACGAACTTTATATTTTATCGAAAGCGTTGGGATGCACGGATGCAATGAATTTCGACGGCGGCGGCTCGTCGGCAATGTACGTGAGCGGCGAGGACGACAACGGAATTGTGAATTATCCGAGCGATAACAAGCAGTTCAATCATTACGGCGAGCGGCGTGTTGCAAACGTAATTTATGCAAAAGAAATTCGCCCGTTTAAATTTGCTTTTTTCACAGATATACACACAGGAACAGCAACTTCCGAAGAAGATTTATTGCGCTGTATCGAAGATGTAAATTCGCAGAACGATATTGATTTTGTGATTGTAAACGGCGATGTTTCCGAAAACGGCTTAAATTCCGAAATAGAAACAGTGAAACAAAGGCTCGACAAACTCAATAAAAAATATTACGCTATTGCGGGAAATCACGAAACAAAATGGACGGAATCGGGGCATACACGTTTTGCACAGGTTTTTGGCGATAATAAAATCGCGTTTAAACACAACGGAATTCAATTTGTGGGATTTTCGTCGGGACCCGTTTTGCGCATGGGCGATGCTCATGTTTCGCCAAAAGAAATAAGTTGGTTGAAAAACACTTTACAATCGATGGAAAACAGCAAACAACCTATAATAGTTTTTACACACGTGCCATTAATCGAACCCGCCGACCAAATTGACAACGGACACGAAATTGCTGATATTATCCGTCAATACAACACACGAGTAATTCTCAACGGACATTATCATCACAATCGCGCTTTGGATGCCGACGAAATTCCTGCTATAATATGCCGCTCTACATTGCGTGCAAACAAAGATGTAGGCGGTTACAGCATTTTCACCGTTGATGCCGATTCGCTGAAAGTTTTTGAAAGAAATCCTATCGAAAAAACAGAAAAACAATGGCATTCGTTATCGATGACAAAAGAATATTATTCGAAAGAAATTTCAAAACATAATTTAGGCAACGATTCGATAAATGAATTGTATCCTAACGTAAAAGTAAAATGGCAAACAGAAACGGGCGGAATTATTACAAATACGGCGGCTGTTGAAAACGATAAAGTGATTGCAGGAAACGAAAACGGCGAAGTGTATTGCCTCAACTCCGAAACAGGCGAAATTATATGGAAATATCAAACTCGAAATTCCGTATATTCCACTCCCGCAATCGAAAACGGTAAAGTTATTTTCGGCTCGTGCGACAGCAGTATTTACTGTTTAAATATCGCCACAGGACAAAAACAATGGGAAATAAAAACTAATCACACCGTAATGGGAGCACCTGTTATAGAAAATGAAACGGCATATATCGGCGGTAGCGATGGCGTTTTTAGAGCAATAAATATCAACAACGGAAAAATTATTTGGACATACGGCGGAATAAAAGGATACGTGGAAAGCAAGCCGTTGATATACGACAATAAAATAATATTCGGAGCATGGGATACCAATCTTTACGCGCTCAACAAAACAGACGGAACACTTGCGTGGAAATGGAACAACGGACAATCGCGCCTGCACTTTTCGCCCGCAGCCTGTATTCCTGTTGCAAACGATGGTAAAATTTTTATAGTCGCCCCCGATAGATTTATGACTGCTCTTGATGCAAAAACAGGCGAAATAGTTTGGCGCACCAACAAACACCGAGTACGCGAAACTATCGGCATTTCCGAAGATAAAAGCAGAATATACGCACGATGTTTTGTTGATACGATATTTTGCATTTCGTCAACCGCAAACAATTTTGAAGAACTGTGGATTGCCGAAACAGGCTACACTTATGATATAAATCCGTCGATGCCGATTGAAAAAGATGGCGTAGTATTTTTTGTAACAAAAAACGGAATGTTTGTAGCCCTAAAAGCCGACAACGGCAAAATATTGTGGAAACATAAATTTCGCAACACAATAATCGCCACACT
>JAITPP010000276.1 GCA_031289385.1 Prevotellaceae bacterium
TTTTTAATCATATTCAACATATTTTACACCCCACCTAAAGGGGACTTTGCTGCACTGCCAAACTTTCCGCACTGCCAAAAACTCCCCTTTAGGGGCTGGGGGCAATTATTAACTCTTAATTCTTCATTCTTCATTCTAAAAGTCGTGCGGGTGAACGGTTGCGATTCTAATAATCGTTTGTGCTCCGCACTTTTGTTTTTTGCGTTTTTTTCATAGGACGTTGCCCTATGCTGAAATAAGTTGCCCTTTCAGGGCGCATAATTCGTAATTGTTTTACTATCTGCGTAAATTTGTTTTATATGCGTAGTCTGCGTGCTTTGCAATTCGTAATTTTCGTAATTCGTAATTATTTTTTTAAAACTTTTTAATTATTTATAATGTTTGTTTTGTGATAAGTCGAATAAAAATTTTACCTTTGCAGGTTCAAAGCATATAATTATTGGTGTAAAAAATGAAAAAAATAAGAATTATTACAGTTTTATTTGTTGCTGTTGTCGCCTTTTCGTCGTGCAGTAAGTACGAAAAACTTTTGAAAAAATCGGACAACGAAACAAAATATAAATTAGGAATGGAATGCTATAACAATGGCAAATATCGTTATGCAGTAAAGTTTTTCGACGCTGTTGCGTTTTATCTACGAGGCACAGAACGCGACGACAGCGTAAACTTTTATTTTGCCAAAGCCTATTACTTGTCGGGCGATCCTTATACTGCCGAATATCAGTTTGATATGTTTAAACGAACGTTTCCGCGCAGTGTGTTTGCCGAAGAGGCATCTTACCTGTATGCGGCGTGTCTTTACTCGCAATCGCATCGTCCCGAACTTGACCAAATTCCTACAATCAAATGTATTACGGCAATAAACGAATATCTTTATACTTTTCCTAACGGAACTGCCGAGCATCGCAAAAAAAGCGAAGATGTGCAGGCTGAACTTCAACAGCGATTGGTTGATAAATCGTTTATGGCATCGAAATTGTATTTTAAAATAGAAGATTATCGCTCGGCTATCGAATCGTTAAAAAATCATTTGAAAGATTATCCCGATTCTAATCACCGCGAAGAATCTTTGTTTTTGATACTACGCTCGAGTTATCTGTATGCTACTCACAGCAAGCACGATAAACGCAGAGAACGCTATCAGAATACTATCGACGAATATCTGAACTTTACAAGCGAATTTCCGGTATCGGATTATAAAAAAGAATCGGAAAATATGTATGCCATTGCCGTAAAAGCCACACAGTTCGGAAACCGACAAGCAGAACATTCAACTCAGGAAAATACAAACGAATAACTTAAAAATCACAAATATAAACATGGAAAAGAAAAAAACAACTACAACCACAACACAAACACGAAACATTACAGAATTGTCGAATAAAACAAATAATATTTACGAAACTGTAATGATTATCACAAAACGAGCCAATCAGATTTCTGCCGAACAAAAACAGGAATTATCACGCAAGCTCGAAGAATTTACTTCGACGGGCGACAGTATTGAAGAGGTTTTTGAAAATCGTGAACAAATTGAAATTTCGAAATTTTACGAAAAACAACCGAAACCATCACTTTTGGCTATCGACGAATTTTTGAGCAGCAAAATTTATTATCGCCTTGTTGAAAAGAAAGAAAAAGAGAAAGATAAGGATAAAGATAAAGATAGTAAAGATAAAGACAAGGATAGTAAAGAAAAAGATAAGGACAAGGATAAAGATAAAGAAACGACAAAAAACAATTAATATTTTTCATAAAAAATTAAATGCTATGCGGAAAACACTAATTTCATTGTGCCTGATTTTTACAGCATTAACAATCAATGCTCAAGAATTGTATTGTAGAGTAAGTGTGTCATCGCAACGAATACAAGGCTCGACAAACCGAACTATTTTCAGCACTTTGCAACAATCGTTGTACGAATTTGTGAATAATACAAACTGGTCAAATCACGTTTACACACAACAGGAACGAATTGAATGTACAATGTTTATAAATATCACCGAAGAAATAAATTCGGGAGAATTTAAAGGAACATTGCAAGTTCAATCGAAACGCCCCGTTTTTGGCTCGGCATATTACACAACAATGATTAATTTTTCCGACAACGATATTCAATTTAAATACAACGAATACGACAAAATAGAATTTAACGAAAACTCGCACACATCAAACCTGTCGTCGCTTATAGCGTATTATGCTTATTTGATTGTAGGATTTGATTACGATTCGTTTTCGCCGCGCGGAGGCAACGAGTATTTTCAGAAAGCGCAAAAAATAGTAGCAAACGCGCAAGGCGAAGTAGAGCCGGGATGGAAAGCATTTGACGGCAATCGCCGCAACAGATACTGGATTGTAGATAACATACTTAACTCGCGTTACAGCAGCGTTCGTTCGGCTTATTATATGTATCATCGTTCGGGATTAGACAGAATGTCGGAACGCCCAAGCGAGGCGCGTGAACAGATTTCGCAGGCATTAACCGAAATACAAAAAGTTTACCGCGACAAACCCGATCCGTATCTGACATATTTAAAACTGTTTTTTGATGCAAAAGCCGACGAAATAGTAAATATATTTTCGCAAGGTGCTATGACAGATAAAGTTCGCGTTTACAACATTTTGGCAGAAGTTGATAACCCAAACGAATCGAAATATAAAGCAATAAAAGAATCGACAAGCGAATTTTAGTAAAATTCACAGCCAAAATAAAAAATAATTTGAAAACATAAACGCAATATAGATTTCCCGAATTATGCTTAAAACAATAAATATCGAAAATTATGCAATAATCAACTCGTTGCAGATTGATTTCGACAAAGGATTGAGCATAATTACAGGCGAAACAGGCGCAGGAAAATCAATTCTGCTTGGCGCATTATCGCTGGCTTTGGGACAACGCGCAGAAACAAACGTCATTAAAAATCCCGAAAAAAATTGCGTTATAGAAGTTGTTTTTCAACTCGATGAAAAAATATTTAAACCGATTTTTGAAAATAACGATGCCGAATTTGACACTGTTTCTACTTTTCGCCGCATAATAGGCAGCAACGGCAAATCGCGGGCATTTATAAACGATATTCCGGTAAACGTTTCGCAACTTAAAAATATAGGCGAAAATCTTGTTGATATTCATTCGCAACATCAAAATTTATTGCTTACAAACACCGCTTTTCAAATGGCAATAGTTGATACAGCCGCAAAAAACAAAGATATTTTGCGCGAATATCAATCGACTTTTGCAACTTATAAAGATGTTGAAAAACAGTTATCTGAATTGAAAATTCAAGTAGAACAAGCAAAAAATGATTATGATTATCTGAATTTTCAGAACGAACAGTTTTTATCGGCAAAACTGCAAGCCGACGAACAAGAAAATCTGGAAAACGAACTAAATCAGATTACTCACGCCGAAGAAATAAAAACAGCGTACACAAACGTATCGGCAATTTTAAACAGCGACGAAACATCAATAAACACAATGATTCGCGAAAGCATATTGATGCTGAAAAAGATAGAAAAAATATCAAAATATGCCGAAAATTTTGTTGAGCGACTTGAATCGTGCCGCATTGAACTTGTTGATATTAACGACGAAATAGACAGACAAAATGAAATCATAAATTTTGATTCGGAACGACAACAATTTATTGAAAACCGTTTAGATACGATTTACGAACTGCAACAAAAACACAGAGTTACAACAATATCCGAATTAATCGCCATTCACCAAAACATTAGTGAAAAACTTGCAACTATCGAAAATTTCGATAATCGCCTCGAAGAACTTGAAAAAGAACGAAATAAGCGTTTTGAAATAATGAAATCGAACGCCGAAAAACTAACACAATCGCGAAAAAAAGTTGTTGAAAACATCGAAAAACATGTTGTTCAAATGCTGCAATCGCTTGGAATACCGAATGCTGTGCTGAATATCACGGTAAACGAAAACGAAATATTTACCGCAAACGGAAAAGATAACGTATCGTTTTTATTTTCAGCAAATAAAGAAATCGCCCCGCAGGAAATAACAAAAGTTGCGTCGGGCGGCGAAATATCGCGATTAATGCTAAGCCTGAAATCGCTTGTGATTGAAAACGGAATGTTTCCAACAATAATTTTTGACGAAATCGACACAGGAATTTCTGGCGATGTCGCCGACAAAACAGGCGAGATAATAAACAATCTTTCAAGAAATTCGCAAATAATAAATATCACACATTTGCCGCAAATTGCAAGCAAAGGCAACAATCATTATTTTGTTTACAAAGAAGAAACGGCAAACACAACTACAACAAATATCCGTTTGCTGACACAGGAAGAACGCATAATGGAAATTGCTAAAATGCTTAGTGGTAGCGATATAACACAAGCCGCTATTGAAAATGCAAAAGAACTGCTGAAAAAATAATACAAAAAAACAAAAATATTATGAGATTAATAATTCAACCCGATTATCAAAACGTATCAAAATGGACGGCAGCGTATATTGTTGCCAAAATCAACGCATTTAAACCCACAGACGAAAAACCATTTGTGCTGGGTTTGCCCACAGGCTCGTCGCCGCTTGGCACTTATAAAGAACTGATACAGTTGCATAAAGCAAAAAAAATATCGTTCAAAAATGTTGTAACTTTCAATATGGACGAATATATAGGAATACCGCAAAATCACGAGCAAAGTTATCATACATTTATGTGGACTAACTTTTTCAATCACATTGATATACAAAAAGAAAACGTGAATATTCTGAACGGCAACGCAGAAAATCTTACGGCAGAATGTGAATTATACGAAACAAAAATAAAATCGTATGGCGGAATAGATTTGTTTCTTGGCGGAATAGGTCCCGACGGACACATCGCATTCAACGAGCCGGCATCGTCATTATCATCGCGCACACGCATAAAAACACTCACAACAGACACAATAATAGCAAATTCGCGCTTTTTCGATAACGACGTAAATAAAGTTCCCAAAACCGCGCTCACCGTTGGCGTTGGCACAATAATGGATTCCAAAGAAGTTTTGATAATAGTGAACGGACACAACAAAGCCCGCGCATTGCAGCAAGGCGTAGAAGGAAGCCTAAGCCAAATGTGGACAATTACCGCTTTGCAAACACACCCCAAAGGCATTATCGTTTGCGACGACGCCTCAACAGTAGAACTGAAAGTCGGCACTGTAAATTATTTCAAAGATATTGAAAAAGATAATCTTGATGCGGAAAAGTTGATTTAAGGGGCAAGAAGTTATTAGAAGTTAAGAAGTTATTAGAAGTTAGAGAAGTGAATAGTGATTACAAAAATAACCATTATGCGGGTAATTACAAAATATCCACTTTTTTATTTTTTAGCGGATAGTCGTGCTAAAAAAAACAAAAAGGTTACCCAAGTAAATCAGGTAACCTCCCACTCCATAAAACAATTTAAAACTTAATTATTCAATAGCAGCAGTTTCTGTGCTGCTTTCTTCTTCTGCAATAGGTTCTTCTACTTCTACAATAGTTTCTTCTACTTCTGCAATAGGTTCTACTTCTTTTTCTTTTGCAGGTTTTATTTCTTTTTGCGTTTTATTTGCTTTTTTTTCGGTTACGGTTTCTTCAACCACTGTTGCATCCGTTGCTTTTTTTGCACGACTTCTTCGCGTTGTTTTCTTGATTTCTTTCTTTGTTGAACCTGCAAGTGCAGCTTCGTTAAAATCAACCAATTCTATCATTGCCATATCGGCTGCATCTCCTTGTCGAAATCCTATTTTCAGTATTCGTGTATATCCGCCTTCGCGATCGGCTATTTTAGGAGCTACATTGCGAAACAGTTCTGATACGGCAAATTTGTCTTTCAAGTATGAAAATACTGTACGACGCGAGTGTGTAGTATCGTTTTTTGATTTTGTAATAAGCGGTTCTACGTACATTCTCAACGCTTTAGCCTTTGCCAATGTTGTTTCAATGCGTTTGTGCATAATTAATGATGAAGCCATATTTGCAAGTAAGGCTTTACGGTGTCCCGATTGTCTGCTTAAATGATTATATTTTTTATTATGTCTCATAGTTTTTTATTCTTTATCAAGTTTATATTTAGAAACGTCCATGCCAAACGATAGTTTAAGATTTTCGAGAAGTTCGTCGAGTTCGGTAAGCGATTTTTTGCCAAAGTTTCTGAACCGCAACAAGTCGTTTCTGCTTAATTTTACAAGTTCGCCAAGTGTTTTAATATCGGCTGCTTTCAGACAATTAAGTGCGCGTACCGATAGTTCCATATCAACCAACCGTTGTTTTAGTAATTGTCGAACACGCAATAATTCTTCATCAAATTCATCGGGCGTTGCGGCTTCGTCGGTTTCGATGGTTATTTTTTCATCGCTAAACAGCATAAAGTGATAAATTAATAATTTAGCTGCTTTTTTGAGTGCTTCCTTAGGATGCACCGAGCCATCGGTGGTTATTTCGAGTATTAATTTTTCGTAGTCGGTTTTTTGTTCTACACGAAAATTTTCTGCTGTAAAGTTCACATTTATAATCGGTGTAAATATCGAATCGACAGGAATTACTCCAAATTCGGCATTTTCGGGTTTATTTTCTTCGGCAGGAACCCATCCTCGTCCTTTTCCTATTGTTATTTGCAGTTGGAATTTTGCATTTTCGTCCATTTTGCAAATTACAAGTTCGGGGTTAAGAACTTTGAATACCGACATATTTGCGCTAAGTCCTTTTGCCGTAAGAGAGGTTTGTCCCGAAACGTTAATATTTACCTTTTCCGTATCTATTCCTTCAATATCATTCTTTTTTAGTCTTACTTTTTTAAGATTAAGAATGATGTCAACCACATTTTCAATAACACCCGGAATTGTTGAAAATTCATGGTCAACACCGGATATTTTTACCGATGTAATGGCGTACCCTTCCAACGATGAAAGAAGAACTCGCCTGAGTGCGTTTCCGACAGTAATACCGTAGCCCGGTTCTAATGGGCGAAATTCAAATCGTCCAAAGGTGTCGGTTGATTCGAGCATTATTACTTGATTCGGTTTCTGAAATGCTAATATTGCCATATTTTTTTATTTTTATTTAAATTTGTGAAGATTGAAGTAGTTTACTTCAATATCTTTCAATTACTTAGAGTATAACTCTACTATCAACTGCTCGTTGATGGTTTCAGGTATTTCGCTGCGATCAACTTTATTGATATATTTGCCTGCAAGCGTTGTACTGTCCCATTCGAGCCATGAATATCTGCTTGTTGTAAGTCCGCTCAACGAGCTTTGTATTACTTCAAGTGATTTTGATTTTTCACGAACGCCAACAACATCTCCTACTTTTACTATATACGATGGGATATTGCATACGTCGCCGTTTACAACAATGTGGCGATGCCCAACAAGTTGGCGGGCTGCTGCACGTGTAGGTGCAATACCCAAACGATAAACGATATTATCAAGTCGGCTTTCGAGTAAAATGATAAGGTTTTCGCCTTTACGTCCTTTCATTTTCGATGCGCGTTCGTAGAATATACGAAATTGGCGTTCGAGCAAGCCGTACGTGTATTTTACTTTTTGTTTTTCTTGCAACTGAGTACCGTATTCGGATATTTTTTTGCGTTTTTTAGCTAATCCATGTTGTCCGGGAGGAAAATTTTTTCTATCCAAGTATTTATCCGGACCATAAATAGGCTCGCCGAATTTGCGTGCAATTTTTGTTTTAGGACCTATGTATTTTGCCATAATCTCTTTTATTATTTAATTTATTAAACTCTACGTCTTCCTTTTGGGCGACATCCGTTATGCGGAAGTGGCGTAACATCAACAATTTCTGTTATTTCAATTCCTGCCGAATTTATTGTGCGCATTGCCGATTCGCGACCTGAGCCCGGACCTTTAACAAATACTTTTACTCTGCGAAGCCCCAAGTCGTAAGCTACTTTCGAGCAATCGGCTGCGGCTGTCTGTGCTGCATAAGGTGTATTTTTCTTTGAACCTCTGAAACCCATTTTACCTGCCGACGACCAGCTGATAACTTGTCCATCCATATTCGTCAGAGATATAATAATGTTGTTGAAACTTGAATGAATGTGAGCTTGCCCTGCAACTTCAACTTTTACAACTTTCTTTTTGGTTGTTCCTTGTTTCTTTGCCATTTTACTTACTATTTAGTTGCTTTTTTCTTGTTTGCTACTGTTTTCTTCTTACCTTTACGTGTACGGGCATTGTTTTTTGTACTTTGTCCGCGCACAGGCAAGCCAATACGATGACGGATTCCTCGGTAACATCCGATGTCCATCAATCGTTTAATGTTTAGCTGAATTTGTGAACGAAGTTCTCCTTCTATCACATATTCGCTTCCTATTATACTACGAATTGCGGCTACTTGCTCGTCATTCCATTCTTTAATTTTGGAATTAACGTCAACGCCTGCTTTTGCAAGAATAGTACGGGATGCGCTGCGTCCTATTCCGAAGATATAGGTTAGTCCTATTTCCCCTCGTTTGTTGTCTGGTAAATCAACACCTGCTATACGTGCCATTTATTTTCTTATTTAATTGTTTAACCATTTATTTTCTTTCGGGTTTAAATCCGTTGTTTTATTATCCTTGACGTTGTTTGAACTTAGGATTTTTTTTACAAATAACGTATAAGCGACCTTTGCGCTTAACTATTTTGCAGTCATCACTGCGCTTTTTAATTGATGCTCTTACTTTCATATCGCTTAGTTGTTTTAAAATTTATTAGTATTTGAATAGCGAAACGATATTCGTGCTTTTGTTAAATCGTAAGGCGACATTTCTACTCGCACTTTATCTCCGGGAAGAATTTTTATGTAGTGCATTCTCATTTTCCCTGATATGTGTGCGATAACAATGTGTCCGTTATCTAACTCCACACGAAACATTGCATTTGACAATGCTTCTATTACCCTTCCATCTTTTTCTATGGCTGCTTGTTTTGCCATTTTTTATTAATATTATGTTATTTTCTTTAATTAATTATTTTTTTCTTCTATAAATTTGAAAGTTGACAGTATATCTGCTTTTACTCCTTGTCGTATGGCAACTGCAAGTTCAAAATGTGCCGAATATTTATTATCACAAGTGCGAACTGTCCAGCCATCGCCTTCTATGTATATATCTCGTCGTCCTAAATTTATCATTGGTTCTATGCAAATCACCATTCCGCTTTGCAGTTTTGTTCCGTTTCCTCTTTTGCCGTAATTGGGTACATCTGGTTTTTCGTGCATATCGCGTCCGAGTCCATGTCCAATCATTTCGCGAACTACCGAGTATCCGTGTGCTTCGGCGTGTGTTTGAACGGCGTTTGCTATATCTCCTGTTCGTGCGCCGGGTTTTATTTGTTCTATGCCTTTATAAAGGCTTTCTTTTGTAACTTTCAAAAGATTTTCGGCTTCTGCGCTTATTTTGCCTACTGCAAATGTATAAGCCGAATCGCCGTAAAAACCTTTCATTCGAGTTCCGCAATCAACAGATACAATATCACCTTCTTGCAAACAATAGTTTGATGGTATGCCGTGAACAACCACACTGTTTACCGATATGCAAAGAGTATTTGGAAAGCCGTTGTAACCTAAAAATCCGGGTTCTGCTCCGTTATCACGAATATACTCTTCGGCTATTTTGTCGAGTGCGAGTGTTGTGATTCCCGATTTTATATGTTTTCCGACTTCTGCCAAAGTTCTTGATACCAAAAGATTATTTTCTCTTAGTATTTCAATTTCTTCGTCGGTTTTCAAATTTATCATTAAATAAAGAACTTTTTTATATCAACTTTTTAATTACATTCCCGAGCGTCCTTTCAGTTTGCCGGTTTTCATCAATCCATCGTAATGCCTCATCAAAAGATGACTTTCTATTTGTTGTAATGTATCAAGAACAACTCCAACAAGAATCAATAATGATGTTCCTCCGTAAAATTGCGCAAATCCGTTACGGTCAATTCCGAAAACTATTGCTGCAAAGGTAGGAAGAATTGCCACTATTGCCAAAAAGAATGAGCCGGGCAATGTAATTCTTGACATTACATTGTCTAAATATTCGGCTGTTCGTTTGCCGGGTTTTACGCCGGGTATAAATCCTCCGTTCTTTTTCATATCTTCTGCCATATTTGTTGGATTAACAGTTACAGCGGTGTAGAAGTATGTAAATATCATTACCAAAAGCCCAAATATAAAGTTATACCAAAATCCGTATTGGTTGTTTAGGGCTGTTGAGCCTGCAAAACCTGTAAATAATAGCGGAATCATCATCAATGCTTGTGCAAAGATAATAGGCATAACTCCTGCTGCGTTAATTTTCAACGGGATATACTGACGTTGTCCGCCGTATTGTTTGTTGCCTACTATGCGGCGTGCATATTGTACGGGTATTTTGCGCACTCCCTGTACAAGTGCTATACATGCTACAAATATAAAGAATAAAACAACCATTTCAACAATGAACATTAATATACCGCCTTGGTTTTGTGTAAAGCGTGTTCCTACTTCGGCTACTAATGCAAACGGCAGGCGTGCTATAATACCAATCATAATTATCAACGATATTCCGTTTCCTATTCCTCTGTCGGTAATACGTTCGCCCAGCCACATTACAAACATTGTGCCTGCGAGCAGTATTATTGTAGATGTTGTATTAAACCAAACTCCGCTTACAAGAAATGCATCCGGAGGTAATTGCAGGTGCAGATTGACGATATACGCCGGTCCTTGAAACAGTAGTATTAATATTGTCAAATAGCGTGTATATTGGTTCATTTTGCGGCGTCCGCTTTCGCCTTCGCGTTGCAAACGTTGAAAATAGGGCACCATAATTCCCAACAGCTGTATAACGATTGATGCTGAAATATATGGCATTATACCTAATGCAAATATTGAAGCATTACTAAATGCGCCACCTGAAAACATATTGAGTAAGCCTATAAGTCCATCTTGTCCTTGTGCTGCTAATTTAGAACCGCTAATTGCGGTGGCATCAATTCCCGGAAGGACAATAAAACTACCCAATCGATAAATCAAAACCAAAGCCAGCGTATAAAATATTCTTTTACGCAGTTCTTCAATTTTGAAAATGTTTTTTATCGTCGTGATAAGTTTTTTCATTGATTTTTGTTTTTAGATTTTTCGTCTATTTGGGTAACTGTTCCTTGTAGTGCTTCAATTAGTTCAACAGCCTTTTTCGAGAAAGCGTGTGCCGTAACATCAATTTTAATTGTAAGTTCTCCGTTTCCTAAAATCTTTACAAGATGATTTTTCGATACAAGCCCTGCTTCAACAAAGGTGTTGAATGTAAGTGTTGTAGTGCCGAGTTTTTCGGATAATGCCTGTAATGTCGAAACATTTATGGCTTTATATTCTTTACGGCTCATGTTAGTAAAACCGAATTT
>JAITPP010000023.1 GCA_031289385.1 Prevotellaceae bacterium
TTTTGTCATGTAGTAAAGTTAATTATATCAAAATATAACTCCCGAGCCAACAAGTTCGTCATCGGCGTACCACGCGGCAAACTGTCCTGAGGTGATTCCGCGCTGTGCTTCGTCGAATACAATGTACAAGCCGTTTTCTTTGCGTATTAGTTTTGCTTTTTGCAGAGGTTGCCTATATCGGATACGTACAAGATAATCGCGTTCTTCGCCTGCGTGCATCGACAAATCGTTGCGAACGTAATGAATTTCATCTTCGGCAATAAACAGTGCTTTTCTGAATAATCCGAGATGCGTGTAACCTTCGCCTACATAAAGCGTGTTTGTTGCAACGTCAATGCCAATAACAAAAAGCGGCTCAACGTGTCCGCCGATGTTTATTCCTTTGCGTTGCCCTATTGTAAAAAAGTGAGCGCCGTTGTGAGTTCCTATTTTCTTTCCCGAATTTGGGCGGTAAATATAGGGTTGCGCAAGTTGTTCAATAGTTTTATCGTCTGTATTGTTTTGGTGCGATTTTTCGTAATAATCGGGTAATATTTCTACGGTATTTCCTTGTTTTGCGGTTAGTTGTTGTTGCAAAAAAACAGGTAAATCAACTTTGCCTACAAAGCAAATTCCTTGCGAATCTTTACGTTCGGCGGTAGGCAAATTTTGTTCGGCGGCAATGCGGCGCACTTCGGGTTTGGTTAAATGTCCTATCGGAAACAATGCTTTTGCGAGTTGCTGCTGCGATAATTGACACAAAAAATAACTTTGGTCTTTGTTGTTATCCGTGCCGGCAAGCAGGCTGTACACGGGTTTTCCGTTTATCATGTTTTCCGATTTTCGGCAATAATGTCCTGTTGCAACAAAATCGGCATTAAGTTTTAACGCTTCTTTCAAAAAAACATCAAATTTTATTTCGCGATTACAAAGAATATCAGGATTTGGCGTTCGTCCTTTTTCGTATTCCGAAAACATATAATCTACAACTCGTTTTTTATATATCGCGCTTAAATCGACAGAATAAAAAGGAATATCAAGTTTTTTGGCAACAAGCCGCGCGATATCCAAATCGTCTTTCCAAGGGCAATCGCCGTGAAGCGTGCCTGTGGTATCGTGCCAATTTTGCATAAATATGGCGATAACGTCATAACCTTCTTTTTTAAGAATATAGGCTGCAACGCTCGAATCGACACCACCTGAAAGTCCTACTGCTACTCGCATGAATACTATTTTATAATTTTTTAGAGATATGTTTTTTTGAAGATAAGAAATCACGATAAACCTTTCTTAAAATCATTAAATTAAAAAAGGGTAAGCTATTTATATCGCACCGCTACAACCATCTACACTTGCTACCTTCCGGTCCTGGGGGATTTGACAGGAGCTGGTCGTATAAGACTTACCCGGCTGCAAAAGTAATAAAAAAAATCTTTATTACAATTCTATTTTGTACATTTGCAAAAAAAATATTAAATGAACGAAGTAAAAAAATATTCTGATTTTTATAAAATGACATCAACATTCGGGTTGATAATGGGATTGGCTATGGCGGCAATTCATTTTATTTTTTATCTGCTCGAAAACTCCTTGCAGCAGCCTTTTCTTATGATGATGCTTACTTTTGCAGCCACAATTGCCGTAATAATATATGCTACAAAAAAATATCGCTACTCGTTGGGGGGATACATTTCGTATTGGAACGCTTTTAAATTTGGAGTAATAATATTTTTATTTGCAGGAATTTTCGGCGCAGTTTATTCTTATGTTTTCAATAATATTGACCCTGACTACGTTTTCCGAGAACTTGAGCGGACGAAAGAATATTTATTAACATGGGGATTTGATGAAAAAATAATAAAAGATTTTGTAACCGATTCGCAAGAAAAATTGGCTTACGAACTAAAACATCCTTTTGAAACAATTTTTACTTCGGGATGGTGGAATATGTTTTTAGGCGCAATATTTTGCTTGATTTCGTCGGCATTTTTAAAGAAAAACAAACCCGAAACGATATATGAATCATAAACAAATTTAATAATTTAATAATTCAAAAAAAATATGGATATTTCTGTTGTAATTCCTTTATATAACGAAGAAGAATCGCTGCCCGAACTTGTTGAATGGATTGAGCAGGTAATGAATGAAAATAAATTTTCGTTTGAAATTATTTTAGTTGACGATGGCAGTTCCGACAACTCGTGGCAAGTGATAGAAACGCTTGCCGAAAATAAAAACTCTATTCGCGGAATATGTTTTCGTCGAAATTACGGAAAATCGGCTGCACTTTATTGCGGATTCGGAACGGCAAAAGGCAACGTTGTAATAACAATGGACGCCGATTTGCAAGATAGCCCCGACGAAATTCCCGAACTTTACAAAATGATAGCAACCGACGGCTACGACTTGGTTTCGGGATGGAAAAGGAAACGCTACGACTCTAAAATTTCAAAAAATATCCCGTCAAAATTTTTCAACGGAATTACGCGGCTTATATCGGGCATAAAACTGCACGATTTCAATTGCGGACTGAAAGCCTATCGCGCAAAAGTTATCAAAAGCATCGAAGTTTACGGCGAAATGCACCGATACATTCCCGTACTCGCAAAACAAGCGGGATTTAGAAAAATAGGCGAAAAAGTTGTTCAGCACCGCGCACGCAAATATGGAGTTACGAAATTCGGAATGTCGCGGTTTATAAACGGTTTTCTTGATTTACTTTCGATAGTTTTTATAACAAAATTCGGCAAAAAACCAATGCACTTTTTCGGCATCGTAGGTACGCTAATGTTTTTATTGGGCGGCGGAATATCAATCTGGCTCATCGCCCGCAAACTTTACTGCCTATCAAACGGAATTGTGTTTCGCGAAATAACGTCGCAACCGCTGTTTTACATTTCGCTGGTTACAATAATTATAGGCGTTCAGTTGTTTTTAGCAGGATTTCTGGGCGAACTAATATCGCGTAGCGCAAACGAACGAAATAAATATTTTATTGATAAAGAGATTTAGGCGTAAGGCGTAAGTTGTAAGTCGTAAGTTGTAAGTCGGTTTATTAAGTTATCAAGTTTTTAAAGTTCATAAAGATTTTAAAGATTTTGACAAATAAGCAATTAAACAAATAAGCAATTAAACAAATCAACAAATAAGCAATTAAAAACAAATAAGCAGATAGACAAATCAACAAAAATTCACTTTTTTTGTGAATATGATAAAAAATATTATCTTTGCATCTTATAAGTAGTAAATAATGGATATTAGGTTTGAAAAAGAATATTTACGCGAATTATACGAAAAAGGCACAACAAACGATAAGAAGCACAGATTTCAACCGCAAATAATAAATGGCTATTTGAAATGTGTTAAAGCTTTGGATGAAGCTGTTCGTATCGAAGAATTGTTTAAATTCAATTCTTTGGGTTATGAAAAACTGTCGGGTGATAAAAAAGGTTTATCTTCGTTACGAATAAATAACCAATACCGCCTTGAATTTCGTGAAATTACAAACCAAACCGATAAATTCATTATTGAAATTTGTTCATTAGTTGATATTACAAATCATTATAAATAGAAAAATTATGGGAAATTTAGCAAATTCGTTCCGTCCATACCATCCCGGCGAACTTCTTAAAGAAGAGTTGGAATGTCGCAAAATATCACAAAAATCTTTTGCGCTTAAATTAGGATTGCCATATACTATGCTCAATGAAATATTAAATGGCAAACGCCCTGTTTCCACCGATTTTGCTTTGCTTATAGAAGCATCGCTTGGCGTTAGCGCCGATTTGCTTGCTCGTATGCAAACAAGTTACAATATGCAAGTGGCGCGGAAAGACAAAAAATTGATTAAAAAATTTAATGAAATAAGAAAATCATGCGCTATATTGTAAATGTAGATAAGAAATTATGAAAACATAAAACTAATTTCAAAAAAAATATTATATGAAAAAAATATTATTTTTATTGGTTTTTTATCTGACAACTTTTGCTGCTTTTGCAGATGAATTTCCTTGGGTTAAGCAAATTATGTTTCGAGATTCTACGGTTTGGATTGCCGTGAATGATGGTTTATATAAGATAAACATTAAAAAGTCAGGTAAGATAGATTGGAAGAAAGAAGACAAAAATTCCACGAATATATATATTGATAAATATAATAGATTGTGGAAAATATCACAAGAGTCGAAGTCCAACGTTTTATATTTATACAAAGATGAAACATGGATACAACAAAAAGAAAAGGTAAAATATATTTTTGAAGATAATAATGAGCTTTATATAAGTGTATTACAAGATACTTATTTCAAATACAATAAAGATAAGTGGATAGAAACAAATATTCAAATAGAACAAAATAATTATTATAAGACTGCGTATGTAAAAAAGTATGCTAATATGAAAAAATTAACTCGTGATACTACTGCTCATCATATTATTACATATACTTATGATAAAGAGGGGGATATATGGGCTATACAAACATATAGAAAAGGGCGTCATGAGTATGAAGATTATCTTTGTCAATATAAAAACAATAAATGGGAAAAGAAATCATTATTCCCTGAAAATAATGGAATTTCTACTATCTTTTTGAGAGATAACGGAGAAATTTGGGTTGGCGGATATGCCTTTGTGGCTTATTATTACAATGAAATGTGGACAAGAATTTTCTTTCTGGATGAATACGAATTTAACGGAACAGATATTGTTATTGTTGATAAAGAAGAAGATATTCCTGTAATTAATGACGATGAACTAAATAATGAAGAATTGGCAAGATTGTATGGAGACAGTGCGCCTGATGCAGTGTATTTTGCCGATGGAAGAAAAATAGGTTTCATACAAGATGCCGATGGCTATGTGAATTTTAGAAAACAACCTAATGGAAATTCTGAAATTCATGGAATAATTTTATCCAATGTGCGAGTGTTTTATTGGGATGATAAAAATACTAATTGGTGGAAAGTAGAAGTTAATAACATAAAAGGTTATGTACATAAATCAAGAATTAAACAGTTAGAAAGTTCATAAAGTTTTTAAAGTTATAAAGTTTTTAAAGATTTTGACAAATCAACAAATAAGCAAATAAGCAATTAAACAAATCAACAAATAAGCAATTAAACAAATAAGCAATTAAACAATTAAACAAATAAGCAATTAAACAAATCAACAAATAAGCAATTAAAAACAAATAAACAGATAAACAAAAATTCATAAAATGTTTCGATATTTTCTACAACTTTCATACGATGGGAGTGAGTTTCACGGCTGGCAAGTTCAGCACAATGCAAACACAGTGCAAGCCGCACTTGATAAAGCATTAACAACTTATTTGCACGAACACGTAGAAACCGTTGGCGCAGGACGAACAGACACAGGCGTTCATGCAAGTTTTTTTGTTGCCCATTTCGATTGCTCTGACAGCGATTTGGAAAAAAATCAAACTACACATTTGTACAAACTCAATTCGATATTGCCAAAAAGCATATCGCTGCAAAAAATAAAAAAAATGCACGCCGATGCCAACGCTCGTTTTGACGCCGTTTCGCGAACATATTGCTACTATATGCATCAAACAAAAAATCCGTTTTTGCAAAAATATTCTGCCCCGCTTAACGCAAATATCAACATGGATTTAATGAACGAGGCAGCAAAAAAACTGTTGGATTACACCGATTTTACAAGTTTCAGCAAACTGCACACCGATGTAAAAACAAACAACTGCAATATCGCCGAAGCCTTTTGGTACAAGCAAAACGAACAACTGATATTTAAAATCACAGCAAACCGTTTTTTGCGAAATATGGTGCGAGCAATAGTAGGAACGCTGCTTGAAGTCGGGCGAAACCGCATTACCGTCAGCGATTTTTGCAAAATAATAGAGCAGAAAAACAGATGCCTCGCCGGCAAATCTGTTGCCGCCAAAGGCTTGTTTTTAGTAGATATTAAATACCCTTATCAGATTAATGATTAGTGATTAATGATTAATGATTAATAGGTTAATGTGAAAATGTGATTAATGTGAAAATATGATTAATGTGTTAGAAATGAATAAATACGGAATACAGAATACAGAATACGGAATACGGAATACAGAATACGGAATACCTCAAATCT
>JAITPP010000003.1 GCA_031289385.1 Prevotellaceae bacterium
AAATAAATAAATTCTTCGGGCAGGTTGAGTTTATCAAGTTGTTCGGCAGCAATTTCGATGCCTACTATTATTGATTTTTCTTTTGCGGTGTTGTGTTTTAGGTAAACTTCGCTTATAAAATCATATTCCAATACTTTCGAAATATTTATCAGCAATTCTATATCTATACTTTTTTGCTCGAACAATAGATAAACTGTTGAGCGATGGATATTTATCTGTCGCGCAAATTCGGCTTTGGTTATATTTTTTTCGTCGAATTTTTCTTTTATCAGTTTACCTATATGTATGTTTTTCATAAATATTTTAAAATAAAAAATCGTGAACTTATTCTTTTATTTGTTATTGAGGTTTTAGCCGACCTTGTAGCCAAATAAATGAGTAAAGCCCACGATTCTCGCGAACGTTACTACTTTTACTCTCGGCTACTTTGAAATGGCTAAATTTCAATAACAAGAATTAAAGCAAACGCTTTTATGTTATTTATTTTCTTTTATTTCTTCATAATTACAAAATTATATTTTTTCAATTAAATTATCAAATCATTTTCAAACAATCTTCATACGAAAATCCTACAAAATCGTCAATTATCAAATCGGCGGCGGTGGTGGCTTGCAGGGCTTTGCGCGGGTTGGTGGTGGCAAGGGCTATCACTTTCATTCCGGCGTTGTGTCCTGCTTCTATTCCTGCAAACGAGTCTTCAAAAACTATGCAGTTTTTGGCATCGGTTTTTAAATCTTGGGCTGCCAGCAAATAGCCTTGCGGATTGGGTTTGGAATGTGTTACGCGGTTGGCGGTAACGATAGTGTCAAACCACGTTTGCATCTTAAACTTTTCTACAATGCGCGATAATTTTATATCGTCTGAACTTGTTACAAGCCCTGTTTTTATGTTTTGCGATTTTAGTTGGGCAATAAAATTTTCTGCACCTGCAATTAGCGGACATTCCATTGCTGCCTCAAATTGCATACAATCCGAAACTATTTTATTTTTTTCGTCATCCGAAAAATCGTGAAAATATTTAGTCAATATTTGTGGCATGGTTTGCCCTTTTATCTTGCTTGCAAAATTATTTCCGCAACCATGCAACTCGCCTTGCCTGTTCCAAAATTTATCGTATTGCGGCTCTGAATCGAGTATTACTCCGTCTAAATCAAAAAGAAAAAACATAATAAATAATGTGTTAATTTGCTAATTTGCTAATATGTTAATTTGCTAATGTGTAAATATGTTAATTTGCTAATATGTTTATTGGTTTTTATTTCAATGTTTGCAAAAATTTTCTTTATATTTTTTAATTCATAATCACATTAACCTATTCACACATTAATCTATTTTACACATTAACAGATTAGCATATTAACCCATTAGCATATTCAGTTTAGTATCCAAAAATTTCATGTTGTGTAAGAAATTTTATCACTCCTAACTGACGTATTTTATTCAAATCCCAATCTTTTGAATTTCCTAATATTCCGTAATAATATTTGCGTCCTTTTATCCATTGCTCTTGAAATGCTTTTACGTCGGCAAGTGTCATGTTTTGCACTTTTTCGTACACGGCTTTGTTTCTGTCGTAATCAACGCCCATATCTTTTGTCGCCATGTACGCCCAAAGCACATCTTGTTTTATTGTGCGTTCGGTGCGTAAGCGAGCAATAAGAGCATCTTTGGCAATTTTAAATGCAGCGTCGCTTTCGGGCATATTTTCTATGATTTCGGCAAAGGCATCTATTGCTGACGATAATTTGTCGTTTTGTGTCATTAAAATTGCTCTGAATGTATAAGGATTTATTGTCTTGTTAGGCTCGCTGAAATATGCACTTGCCGAATATGCCAAGCCGCGTGCCTCGCGTATTTCCTGAAATACTATTGAGTTCATTCCGCCGCCAAAATATTCGTTGTACATTGCAACGTTTGCATCATTTGCCACGTCAAATTTGTCGCCTCTGTTTGAATATTGTATGTAATACGTATTTTTTGCATCGTATTCAGTCATAAACACTTTATTTTCGGGAGTTTCCAAGTATTTTACTTCTGCTTTTTCGCCAATAGATTCAAGTGTTTCGGGCGTTTTGTGATATTTATTTATTGCATCAACAACTTCGCTGTTTTTCATTGGACCGTAATACAAAACCGAATGTTCTTTGGCTACCAAATTTTTAATTTTCGCAAGCAAATCATCCGATTTCAACGCTTGCAAAGCATTGTTTGTGAGCGTTGTGTTGCTGATATAATCTTGTCCGTATTGCAAATAACGCCGAAGAGCCGAAAAGTTTGAACGTTGATTGAGTTTTGAGTCGCTGCGCGATTTTATTGCATCGCTTTTCAGATTTTCGAGAACGTCATCATTTGGTTGCGCATCGTTTAGCACTTCTTCCATAAGTTCCATTGCTTTGGGCATATTTTCGCTCAGTCCGCTTATGTATAAAAACGACCTGTCGTCGCCCACGCTTGTGTTGAATGAACATGCGATATTGTAGAATTCTTTTTTGATTTCTTCTGGCGATTTTGTGCTTGTTCCTAAATAATCAAGGTAACCAAAGGCTGTTGATATAACCGCATCGCTGTTTTTTCCTGTTTCGAAAACATACATTAGTTGAAACAAATCGGTGGTTTCGTTTTTCTTGTATAACACGGGAATATTGTTTTTTGCTGTGGCTTTTTCCATATCTTTATCGAAATCAAGAAAAACAGGCTCAATAGGATTTATGGTTGCGGATTGTATTTCTTTCAGAAAATCGCTTGCGTTATCGCGATTTGTTGCGATAGGCGTAATTTGCGGTTTTTCAATTTTCTTTTCGTTAGGGTCTTGTCCTTGACGTTTGTAAACAGCAACATAATTATTATCGCCAAATTTTTCGTTTGCAAATTTCACAACATCATCTTTTGTAATTTTTTCCAAACGTTCGATAATTTTCACTTCTTTTTCCCATTCTATACCGTTGATAAATGCGTTTACAAAAGCATCGGCGCGTCCATCGTTAGAATCGAAATATTGCATAATCTGCAATTTATAATTATCAATGCTGGCTTTTAGCAGAGTTTCGTCAAAATCGCCGGCGCGAAGTTTAGCTACTTCGGCAAGCAACAGATTTTTTGTTTCGTCGAGTGTTTGTCCTTCTTTTGGCGTAGCCTGCATTAGCAACATTCCGTAATCGCTAAGCATATTTTCGTATGCGTAAGCCTGCAAAACTTTTTGTTGCTGCATAAGGTTTATGTCAATCAATCCAGCCTGTCCGTTGTATAAAATGCTTGCTGTTATATTCGCCAAGTCGGCATCGTCGCTGTTTGCGCCGTTAAGCCGCCATGCCAAAGCAATTCTTTCGGCTTCTACTCCGATTGCTTCTTTTACCACAGGAGTTGTGATAGGCACTTCGGGTTTAAATTCGAGTTTTGGAAGATTGTCGTTTGGTTTAAATTCGCCGAAATATTTTTTAATGATATTGATTGTTTCGTCGGGATCGAAATCGCCCGAAAGGCAAATTGCCATATTGTTTGAAACATACCATTCTTTGTAAAAATTTTTGATATTTATTATCGACGGATTTTTCAGTTGTTCCTGAGTTCCAAGCACGGTTTGCGTTCCGTAAGGATGATTTGGATATAATCCGGCAATTATATTTTGGTAAACTTTACGCGAGTCGCTTGTCAGCGAAATATTGTATTCTTCGTAAACGGTTTCAAGTTCGGTGTGAAATCCGCGAATCACGACATTTGCAAATCTGTCGGCTTGAATTTTCGCCCAGTTTTCAACCTGATTGCTCGGAATATCTTCGGTGTAGCAGGTTACATCATAATTTGTATAAGCGTTTGTTCCGTTAGCGCCTATTGCCGACATGAGTTTGTCGTATTCGTTTGGAATTGCAATTTTAGATGCCTCGTTGCTTATGCTGTCAATTTTATTGTAAATGGCTTTGCGTTCGGCGTCGTTGGTTGTTTTGCGATAAATTTCAAACAAATTTTCGATTTCGTCAAGCAGTGGTTTTTCGGCTTCGTAATTTGTTGTGCCGAAGTTTGTTGTACCTTTAAACATTAAATGTTCAAAATAGTGAGCCAAGCCCGTAGTTTCGGCAGGGTCGTTTTTGCCGCCTGCGCGAACTGCAATATAAGTTTGAATTCGCGGCTGTTCTTTATTAACTGCCATGTAAACTTTCAAACCGTTATCCAACGTGTAAATTCGTGCCTTTATAGGGTCGTTTTTTACCGTTTCATAATCTTTCTTCGTGTTGCACGAAGTTGCTGCAATTATCAATATTATTGATATTACAGTTAATTTTAATTTCATCATATTGCTTTAATTTTTAAATGTTTGAGTATATGTTTGTTTAAATGTTTAATAATTTTCTATCCAAAATATTTTCCTATTTGTAATATTGCCGTCGAAAATGTGAACACGATTACTCTGTCGTATGGTTTTATTTCTACGTCATCGGATGCGATAATACTTGTGTCGCCGCGAATTATTCCGCCTATGATAGCATCTTGAAAATCAAGTGCGCCGATTTTCTTTTTTGTTGCCGTGCTGCCCGGTTTCACAATAAATTCAAGAACTTTTGCATCCGACGCCGAAAGGTATTTTACGGTTTGAACATCCGAGCCTATTGTAAAGCGGAAAATTTTGCTTGCCGCGATAATTTTTTTGTTTATAACAGTGTCAATTCCTACATCTTCGGCAAATTTTATGTAGTCGATATTTTCGACTTCGGCAATAGTTTTTTTCACGCCAAAGCGTTTTGCCGACATGCACGCCAAAATATTTACTTCCGAACTTCCTGTAACTGCAACAAAAGCATCCATATTTTTCACTTCTTCTTCAACAAGCAAATCTATACTTCGTCCGTCGCCGTTTATTATCAGCGATTTAAGAAGTGTTTCGGCAAGTATCGCGCATTTTTCTATGTCGTTTTCAATTATTTTTATGTTTGTTCTGTCTTCAAGTTCGCTGGCAACTCGTATTCCTATGCGGCTTCCGCCGAGTATCATCAAATTTCGCACGGTGATATTCGTTTTTCCGCAAAGCAGTAAAAGTTCGTCGGCATGATTTTTGTCGGCTATAAAATAAAGCGTATCATTAACCTGAAACTCATCGTTTTCGGTTATTATTGAAGTGTTTCCATTACGTGTTATTGCAATAACTTTGCATTGAATAGCATTGTTTTCGTCCGATTTAAAAAAATCTGCTGTTTCGTCAATCAACGGAGCGCCTTCTTCAAGTTTTGCAACAATAAGTTGCAATTTTCCGCCGGGGAAATCAATATATTCCGATGTTCCCGTTTGATGCAGCATCTTAATAATTTCGTTTGATGCAATACGCTCGGGATAAATGAGATAATCTATTCCGAGATTTAAAAATATTTCCTTATTATACGGAAAAAGATATTCTTTGTTGTTTATTCGCGCAATTACTCGTTTTGCGCCCAACGCCTTTGCCAGCAACGTGCAAGTGATATTCATATCTTGGTCTTCTGCCGGATTTACGGCAATAAACAAGTCGGCGCGTTTCACATTTGCTTCGTGTAAAACCGATATTGACGTAGGCAAACCGTTGATAGTAAGCACATCAACAGCCGATTCAACTTTACGCAATCGTTCCTCTTTCGAGTCAATTATAGTAACATCGTGATAGGCATTTGTAAATAACTTTGCCAAATAAAAACCTACTTCTCCTGCTCCTGCAATTACAATTTTCATGTGTTATTCTTTAATGACTCACAAAGGTATTAAAATAATTAATATACTGAAAAAATTTGTGAAACGGTTGTGCATTTTGGAGAAAATTAAATAATTTATTATTTATTATTGAATATTGATTATTAAAAAGTACACAGATTACGCAGATAAAAACAGATTTACGCAGATAAAAATCAATTATGAATTACAAAATTTGTAGGATATAAAAATCTTTATAAACTTTATAAACTTTCTAACTTCTTTATTCTTTAAAATACAAACAGCAACTATTTGAAGCTGCTGTTGTTCCGAGCCCTTCATCGGACTTGAACCGACGACCTGCTCATTACGAATGAGCTGCTCTACCACTGAGCTAAAAGGGCGTTACAAGCGACAAAGATAATATTTTTTTCAAAAATATAAATTATTTGCCTTAGTTTTCAATATTTTTAAAAATTATTTGTTTCAAAAAATTATCGGCAAGTTCGTCAAAAACCTTTGTTTGAATATCGTTTGTGAAAACAGCAGGTATTCCATCGTCGCCGCCTTGCCTGATAGACTGAACTATCGGAACTTGTGCCAGCAACGGAATTTGCATTTTTGTCGCAAGATTTTTTCCGCCGTTATTTCCAAAAATATAATACCGATTTTCGGGCAATTCGTTTGGCGTAAACCAAGCCATATTTTCTACCAATCCTAATATCGGAATATTAATTTTTTCTTGTCTAAACATATTTATTCCTTTCACAGCATCGGCAAGCGCAACGGGCTGAGGCGTAGTAACAACAATAACTCCGTCGAGTTTAAGTTCCTGTGTCATTGTAATATGAATATCGCCTGTGCCGGGAGGAAGATCAATCAGCAAAAAATCAAGTTCTCCCCAATATGTTCCGCCCGCAAGTTGCTTCAACGCATTTGTAGCCATTGGCGCACGCCAAATAAGAGCATCGTCGTGGTTGATAAAAAACCCTATCGACATTATTTTTACATTGTAACGTTCGACGGGCTCAATCAATTCAAAATCTTCAACTTTCACCATCATCGGCTGCTTATCTTCAACTCCAAACATTTTTGGAATTGATGGTCCGTAAATATCAGCATCTATCAAACCTGTTTTAAATCCTTTGGATGCAAGTGCTGCCGCCAAATTTACCGATATTGTTGATTTTCCCACTCCGCCTTTTCCCGATGCAATTGCTACAATATGTTTCACATTTTTCAAACCATAATTTTGCGATTGCTCGTCTTTTTGTTTTGCTGTATTTTGTTGTTGCTTACGTTGTTCGGTAATTTTTATTTTTGCTGACGGAAATTTTTCGCTGAGCAACTGTTCGCACTTTTTTTTGATTGATGTGGCAAACGGGTCGTGTTGTCTTTTCAGCAACAAATAAAATGATATTTCATTATCCGAAATGCTGATATTTTCAATCATTCCAAGCTCTACTATGTTTTTTTCGAATTCGGGATGTATAATAAATTCAAGTTGTGATAAGATATTTTTTTCGTTCAAATTCATTTTTTCAATAATATAAAATCGGCAAGAGCAATCGCTGTAATTGCCTCAACAACAACAGGAATACGTAATGCAATACAAGCATCATGTTTGCCGAATATTTTTAAATCGGATATTTTTTTATGTTCAAAATTGAAAGTTTTTTGTTGTTTTGCAATGCTTGCAGCAGGTTTCACCGCTATGCGAAAAATCAAATCGTTGCCGTTTGTAATTCCGCCGACAACGCCTCCCGCATTATTTGTAGCGGTTTTCCCGTATTCATTAATTATCATATCGTTATGTTGGCTGCCGCGCATATTTGCTGCTGAAAATCCCGCGCCAAATTCTATTCCTTTCACCGCTGGAATCGAAAAGGCAAGATGCGCAATTTGCGACTCAACCGAATCAAAAAAAGGCTCGCCCAAACCAATAGGAATATTTTTTGCAACACATTCGATAATTCCGCCTGCCGAATCGCCATCGGCAATTGCTTTTTCAATGGTTTCATTTATGTCGTTTTCGTTGCCAACGTTAATGATATTTGCATTTATCTTTATATCGGATACGATTTTTTTTGCAATAACACCCGCTGCAACCAAAGGCAGAGTAAGCCTTCCCGAAAAATGTCCGCTGCCGCGATAATCGTTAAAACCATCAAATTTTTTTGCTGCAACAAAATCGGAATGACTTGGGCGCGGTTGCGTTTTAAATTGTAAATAATTGTCGGAATTTACGTTTTTATTTTTGAATAAAATTGTAATGGGCGCGCCGGTTGTAAATCCGTTGAACACTCCGCTTACAATTTCGGGAATATCATCTTCGGCGCGTAAAGTTGTGCCTCGTTTTCCGCTTTTACGGCGTTGTATATCGCACAAAAAATCGTTTTCGCCAAGTTCAATTCCCCGACAACAGCCATCAATGCAAACCCCGACAAGCGTTCCATGCGATTCGCCAAAAATATTTATTCTGAATATTCTTCCAAAACTGTTCATAATTTTATTTTTTCAAATGCACATTTTTAAGTCCGTAATTATTTTTAAGTATATTTGTTTTGTCCAAAAAACAAAATGAAATTTTCCCTTCATCATTAATAAAAAATTCGCCTTTTTCACCAAAAGCAATGCGCTGAAATTCTGCAAGTTGCATACATACATCATCTATCCACAATGAAATTTTTTCGTATGCTTCGTCTTCTGATATATTTAATTTTTCAGCAACATTTTTCACAAGAATATTATCCGACTCAACACCGATATTCTGAAAATGCAAAAAAGTTTTCGGAGGATACAAAGTTTTAGACTCCGTATCGTACGATGCCGATTGATGCGTAACTTCAAAATAACCAAGCCCATCAATTACAATTTTTTTATTGTTTTCAAACAATTCGTAAATAATATTTGGTATTAAATTTTCGCTCATTGTTTTAAATTTAGCGGCGCAAGTTAATCAAAATTCGCGTGTCGGCAAAATTTCAGTTAGCGGTTAAAACTTTTTTTGATGTGCAATTTTTGTCTAAAAAACCTTCTATAAAATTTGACCCTGTGGTAGATGATAACCAATTATACCTTATTCTATATAATCGAACTCAGTTTTTTAAAATTTTATATCAAACCGTTTTTGACTTCAATTCCCCCCAACTCACAACTTCAAATCATATTCTAACGCTTGTTTTTAATGAGCATGGCTATAATACATATTTAAAATTAACGATAGCCCTAAATTTAACACTTCTTTAAAAAATTTTTGTCCCATAATTTACATTATGTTTAGTTTGGCGACAAATGTAATTTGTTTTTCTGAATGTTACAAATTTTAACAAATCGTTTTTTACTACCTCAAAACAGTCATATCATTGATATTCTTATATTTAAAACTTAACATAATGTAAATTATAAGACAAAAATTATATAATTAACTTATTAATAATATTTTAGTAAAATGTAAAACACAAAAAAAATGAAAAAAAGTTTATTTTCAATTATTTTTTTAATGATGGGCATTTGTGCTGCTTACTCGCAGGAAAAAGTTACAGGAGTTGTAACAGATTCTGAGACAGGAGAAGTAATGTCCTATGTATCGGTTATTGTTAAAGGAACGAAGGTGGCTGTAAATTCCGACCTAAACGGTTCGTTTACAATAACAGCTCCCTCTACGGGAACTCTGCTGTTTTCATTTATCGGCTACGAAGATGTAGAAGTGCCGATAAACGGAAGAAAAGAAATAAATGTAAGCATGAAAACATCCTCTACAATTTTGGATGAAGCGGTTGTCATTGGTATGACTTCTGTTGACAGACGCTTGTTTACAGGTGCATCCGACCACATTTCGGCTGATGTTGCAAAACTAAACGGAATTGCAGATGTAAGCCGCGCTTTGGAAGGACGTTCTGCCGGAGTTTCAGTACAAAACGTTTCAGGTACTTTTGGTACTGCGCCTAAAATCAGAGTTCGCGGCGCTACGTCTATTTACGGAAGTTCAAAACCTTTGTGGGTTGTGGACGGTATAGTTATAGAAGATGTTACCGAAGTAGATGCTGACGCACTTTCTTCAGGAGATGCGGAAACTTTGATTAGTTCGGCTATTGCAGGGCTTAATGCCGACGATATCGAAAGCTTTGAGATTTTGAAAGACGGCTCGGCTACGTCTATTTATGGAGCGCGAGCAATGGCAGGTGTGATTGTTATTACTACCAAGAAAGGTAAATCGGGCGAAAGCCATCTCAGTTACAGCGGTGAATATACCGTGCGCCTTGTTCCTACTTATTCGGAGTTTAACATAATGAACTCGCAGGAACAAATGGGCGTTTATCAGGAAATGCAGCAAAAAGGCTGGCTAAACTATTCAAACACTTTCAGAGATAATGAAAGTGGAGTGTACGGTAAAATGTATCAGTTGATAAATACTTATGATAAAACATCTGGTACATTTGGTATTCCTCATACCGAAGAAGCAAAAAACAATTATTTGCGACAAGCCGAAATGAGAAATACAGACTGGTTTAACGAATTGTTCAGTCTTAATTTAATGCAATCACATTCGGTAAGTCTTTCGGGTGGTAACGACAAGTCAAACTATTATGTTTCGCTAAGCGGTTTACTCGACCCGGGTTGGACAATGTCGAGTTCTGTAAATCGTTATACGGCAAATCTTAATACTACTTACAACATTTCAAAAAAATTATCGTTTAATATTATTTCCAATGCATCGTATCGTAAGCAAAAAGCGCCGGGAACATTAAGTCAGTCAATAGACGTAGTGTCGGGTGAAGTAAAACGTGATTTTGACATCAATCCGTATTCTTATGCTTTAAATACTTCGCGGACAATGAGCCCCAACGAATATTATACCCGCAATTATGCTCCTTTTAATATTATTCACGAATTGGATAATAACTATATGGATATAAATACTACCGATTTGAAATTTCAAGGAGAATTAAAATGGAAAGTATTAAGAAATCTGGAATTATCGGCAATAGGCGCTATAAAATATTCGAGTGCGGCAATAGAGCATCATGTTAAGGATGAATCCAATCAGGCTACTGCATACAGAATAATGCCCGATGCTGTTATTCGCGATAACAATCCGTATTTGTACACCGACCCCGATGTTGCCTACGCTCTTCCTATTACAGTATTGCCCGAAGGCGGTATATACGAGCGCAGGGATAACAGAATGGAAGGATATGATTTTCGTACTACCTTTAAATGGAATCAATCGTTTGCCGAAAAGCACAATGTTGGTTTGTTTGGCGGTATGGAACTCAGTTCGGTTGACCGTAGCAGTTCGTGGTTTCGCGGCTGGGGACGTCAATATTCTATGGGAGATGTTGCATCCTATGCCTATCAAATGTTTAAAAAAGGTGAAGAAGATAATACCGATTATTTCACTGCCGGCAGTTCTTACGGACGAAATACAGCCTTTTTTGCTATGGGAACTTATTCGTATAAAGGAAAATATATTTTCAACGGAACAGCGCGTTACGAAGGTTCAAATAAATTGGGAAAATCGCGCAGCGCACGCTGGTTGCCTACATGGAATATTTCGGGAATGTGGAATATGCACGAAGAAAAATTCTTTAAAGCCGTACAGCCTGTATTATCTCACGCATCTGTAAGAGCATCATACAGTTTGACAGCCGACAGAGGTATTGCCAGCAATTCGCAGGTTATTATCAGAAGTAAAAATATTTGGCGACCATCTACAAGCGTTAAAGAAACGGCATTGGAATTGTACGACCTCGAAAACAGCGAACTTACCTACGAAAAAAAATATGAATGGAACTTCGGTGTAGATGTGGGATTTTTAAATAACAGAATAAACCTTAATACAGATATTTATTTCCGTGATAATTTCGACCTTATAGGTTATACCACAACAACAGGTATAGGCGGCGATGTAGATAAATTAGCCAATGTAGCTGCAATGAAATCGCACGGAGTTGAGTTTACTCTTTCTACAAAAAATATCGAAACAAAAGATTTTTCGTGGACAACAGACTTTATATTTTCTTACTGTAAAGTTGAAATTACAAAACTTGATTCACGCAAAAGAGTTATTGACTTAATAACAGGCTCAGGATTTGGAATAGAAGGCTATCCTGTCAGAGCAATATTTTCAATTCCCTTTGTAGGATTAAATGAAGATGGGCTTCCTGTATTTATAAATGAAAATGGAGATAGAACAACTACTGAGATTAACTTTCAGGAAGTAGAAAAAATAGGATTTTTAAAATACGAAGGCTCGGCAGAACCTACGCATTTCGGAAGTCTTGGAAATATATTCAAGTATAAAAATTTCAAACTTAATATATTTATATCCTATTCGTTCGGAAATAAAGTTCGTCTTTTACCGGCGTTTAAATCATATTATTCAGATATGAGGTCTATGCCTAAAGAATTTAAAAACCGCTGGACATTACCCGGCGACGAGGCTTATACCAATATTCCCGTATTAGCAAGTTTACGCCAATATCACGATATATCACATTTGAGTTACGCCTACAACGCCTATAACTATTCTACGGAACGTATTGCCGATGGAGGTTTTATAAGAATGAAAGAAATATCTTTATCCTACGATTTTCCTAAAAATTGGATAAATTCATTAGGAATTAAAAGTTTGTCGGCAAAAGTTCAGGCTACTAACTTATTCTTGTTGTACGCCGATAAAAAACTTAACGGACAAGACCCTGAGTTTTTCGTATCGGGAGGAGTAGCAGTGCCTATGCCTAAACAATTTACATTTACATTAAAATTAGGACTATAAAAATATATGATTATGAATACAAAAAAATTTATATTAATAATATCCGTTGTTCTTGCATTAGTTTCGTGCGATTCTTTTTTGGATGTAGTTCCCGATAACCGCGCAGAAATAGATACGGATGAAAAAATTACCAAACTTCTTACAAGCGGATATCCCGATTATATATTTCCTTTTATGACGGAAATGATGTCTGATAATGCTGATGACAGAGGCACTTTGGCATCTGCTTATTCTGTTCTTCAAGAGGAAATGTATAGATGGAAAGATATTATGGAAATAGGAAACGAATCGCCCAAATCCGTATGGGAATCCTATTACGCATCAATAGCCATAGCCAACCATGCATTAAGAGCGATAGAAGAACAGGGAAGCCCCGAACGCCTTAATCCTCAGCGTGGCGAAGCATTGATGATTAGAGCATATCATCATTTCTATCTTGTTAATGTATTCGGAAAGCATTATTCAGCAAGCACAGGCGAAACCGATTTGGGTATTACCTATATAGAAGAACCCGAAACAACCGTAAGCCCTGAGTATGAACGCGAATCGGTAGCAGCAATTTACAGAAAAATCGAAAGAGATATTGAAGAGGCTCTGCCGCTAATGGATGATAATATTTACAGTGTACCCAAATATCACTTCAACCGCAAGGCTGCTTATGCTTTTGCCGCTCGTTTTTACCTTTTCTATCGTAAATACGACAAGGTTATTGCCTATGCAAATGAAGTTTTTGGCGAACATCCCGAAAGGATTTTGCGCGATATGACAAAAATTTCGTCTGTACAACAGGAATATGCACCTATTGCCGAAGATTATGTAAAAGCAGAAAAAGATGCTAATCTTTTTATTATAGCACCGAAATCTACTATCTGCACAATATTTGGTAATTACTCTACGGGTAAAAAATATTCACATTCGCGATACTTAGCACAAACAGAAACAGTAATGACAAACGGACCTTGGGGAACTTACGCTTCGGGATTGTTTCGTATGCCCGCTTTGTCTTATTCTTCAGGATTATATGTAGCAAATGCAAAATTACCATATTATTTTGAATATACCGACCCTGTTGCACGTATTGGATACCGACACACCGTTTACGTTGCATTGACTACCGACGAATTGCTTTTGTGCAGAGCCGAAGCGTATATAATGCAGCAAAAATATGATGAGGCAACAGAGGATTTGGCTTTATGGATGTCGAGGCACACTGCATCTGCAAATGTATTAACACGACAACGCATAAACGATTATTATTCTGCGCTTGATTATTACACGCCTACACAGCCGACGGTTAAAAAAGCATTGCATCCCGAAGTTCCCATTGTTTCCGACGAACAGGAAAACTTTTTACAATGCCTTTTGCATATTCGCAGAATAGAAACCTTGCACGAAGGCTTGCGCTGGTTTGATATTAAACGCTTTGGCATAGTAATATACCGCAGATATTTGGACGAAAATCTTGAAGTAACGGTAACGGACGAACTTGGAGTTGATGACCCGCGCAGGGCTATACAACTTCCCAATGCTGTTATATCGGCAGGATACCCGCCAAATCCAAGATAATTTATTGAAAACATGATAATAAAAAAATATACAATGTTATGAGAAAAATAATAATATATTTAGCAACAATAGTATTAACGGCTACAATGTGGTCGTGTACAGAAGATGATTTGAACAGCGAAAGCATATTCAAAGACCCCGATCCCGCAACTAAAACAGAATTTGACAAATGGTTGCTCGAAAATTACGCCAATCCGTATAATATAGCCTTCAAATACAAAATGGAAGATATTGAAACAAATATGACTTACGATTTGGTGCCTGCAAGTTTAAACAACTCCATTGCCATAGCAAAATTGATAAAACATTTGTGGATTGAAGTATATGATGATGTGGCAGGAGCAGCGTTTACAAAAACCTATATTCCGCGAATTATTCACCTTATAGGCTCTGGCGCGTACAATTCAAACAACACCGTGCTTTTGGGTACTGCCGAAGGAGGACTTAAAATTACTCTTTACAGGATTAACGATATAGACCCTGCAAATGTTACCATCGATATGTTATCCGACCGCTATCTTAAAACAATGTATCACGAGTTTGCTCATATTCTGCATCAAACACGCGACTATCCCGCAGATTTCAAAACAATATCCAATGCAGATTACATTGGCTCTGAATGGAATTCGGTGGGTGTAGCGGCTACTCTTGATACTGCTTATAAACTTGGTTTTGTAAGCCGTTATGCGCGAGCAGAGGCAAACGAAGATTTTGTTGAAACACTGTCTATATATGTAGTGCGCGGCGCAGCAAACTGGAACTCCATACTTACTCAGGCAAAAGCAGCGGGCGCGGCTAAAATTACACAAAAACTTGAAATTGTAACAGAATATCTCAAAAACACTTGGGGTATAGATATTAATGAACTTCGCCGAGTTTTTGAACTGCGAGCGAGTACTATAAACCAACTGGATTTATTAAATCTTTAAATTAACAGTATCATGAAAAATATAAGAAATATACTATATTTATTAATTATTGCGCCGATATTTTTAGTTCAATCATGCGTGAAAGAAGAAGAAAATATTTTTGACGACTCGGCAGCAATACGGGGACAAAAAGCGGTTGAAGAATACAAAAATACGCTTACAAGCGCCGGCGGAGAATGGTTTATCGACTATTATCCCGAAGAAAATCACGCGATAGGCGGATATGCAATGTATCTCAAATTCTACGAAAATGGAAATGTAGATGTAAGTTGCGAAACAGCAACACACTTGCCCGCAAAACAACTTGAAACAACCGAATACAAAGTTTTTATGGAGCAAGGACCTGTTCTTGCGTTTAACAGTTACAGCAAAATAATACATTATTTCAGCGAGCCATCGGCAAGCGATATTAACGGAATGGATGGCGATTTTGAATTTGTTATTATGACAGTCGAACAAAACCAAATTCTGTTGAAAGGCAAAAAACATGGCAGTAAAATGACGCTAAGACGCAACACCGAAAATGAAAATTACGCCGACCATCTTCAAAAAGTAATTGATATGGACGACAAAGTTTCAGATTTTGGTAATTATGGCTTTGTGCTTAATAACCAAAGATTGGGTATTGCCTCAGTTGTTGACAGAACTCTTGTTCTAAACATAACGAGCGGACACGAAGAGCAGGCAATTACCGTTGCTTATACTTTTACCCCTGATGGCATTAGACTGTACGAACCGTTTGAATATAGCGGCACAACAATGCAAAACTTTAAATGGAACAGCGTCGAAGAAAAATACGAATGTACGGATGCAGGCGTTAATGCTTACTTTGATGTGTATTTTCCCGATGATTACCAATTGCGATACAGCGAATTTTTGGGACATTGGGAAAT
>JAITPP010000009.1 GCA_031289385.1 Prevotellaceae bacterium
CAGATGAGTTTATGAAAAAAATGCCTGTGATTTTTGATGATTTTCTGCCAAATTGGAACTACAAATTTACTTGTCAAAACTAAAACTGTTATATGTTATTTATTTTACATTACTAAATACTAAATACTAACGACTAAATACTAAATACCATTTTTTGAAAAAAATATTGCATTTATTTGAAAAAAACTTTTAACTTTGCACGAAGTTATGCAAAACACGTACTGTAAAACAAAAAACAAATAAAACAAAAAACGAGTAATTATATTTATTATTGGTAATTATTATATTCATTGAACAAATATATGCAAACAAAGTTATAGTGTAATTTAGATGACTTTTTTTGATAACTATATTATATAAACTCTTGTTGTGTGAAAAATTTTATTGTGTAGAAGAATTTTTTAACAAATGTTTTCTGTGCGAAAAATGTTTCACAAAATCAGAAAATAGCACTATCGCAGTTATAATTATGTTGTATTTATTGTTAATTTATTAATAACAAATTAAATTAAATTTATGAAAATAGATAATATTCATTTTGAAAAATTGTGTGGAGAATCGCATTACGAGTATCTTATTGAGTTCAGAAACTTGCTTTTGAGTTTCCCCGACATACAGGCGTTGGTAGCATCGCCATATAATCTTTTTATTGCTTTACTGCACAAAGAAAAACAAATGGTGAACGCCACTGCGGTATTAAAAAACGATGATACTCAGAAAATTGTTGATGCCAACCATCGGATGAGTTTTAATACCGTAAAAATTAACCGAACGATTATTTCGTTGATAGACGATTCCGATTCGTCGGTGGCTGAGGCGGCGCAATATTTGCATAAACGCATAAACGTTTTTAACAACACGCCGAAAAATACATATCACGACGAAATCGTAGCCGTAAACTCGCTGCTTGCCGACTTGCGCAGTAATAAATACGCCGAAAAAGTACGCATAGCGGGACTTACATCGTATCTTGGCAATTTGCAGGAATCCGAAACAGAATTTGTGCAATTTCTTAACTTATGCAATATCGAACAGATACAGCAACTAAATGAAAATTTTAAAAGTTTACGTAAGGAAATAGAAGATGTTTACACGCAAATGGCAAACATTATCAACGATGATGTCGATAATTGCAGCAAATTGATTAAACAACTCAACATTAAAATAGATTATTTTAACAGGCTGATGAATAATGCTGCAAAAAAAGAACCGGCGTAAGGTTGTTTAAGTTTAGTCGTAAGTCATAAGTCGTAAGTCGTAAGTCATAAGTCGTAAGTCGTAAGTCATAAGTCATAAGTCATAAGTTATAAGTCGGTTGTTGATTTGTTTAATTGCTTATTTGTTTTTTTGTTTATTTGAAAAAAATCTTGACAAACTTTATAACTTTATAAACTTTATAACTTTATAACTCGACAACCTCTATTCATAAATAATGTAAAAATAATGAAAAAAATATCATTTGTTAATTATTAATTAGCAATTATTTATAACTTTGCAAGTTCATTTTCATAAAAAAGAATTTAACTAATTAATACATAAAAAGATATGGCAAAAATTAAAATTGGTATCAACGGATTTGGCAGAATCGGACGTTTGGTTTTCCGTGCTGCATTAACAAAAAATGACATCGAAGTTGTTGGAATTAACGACCTTATTGATGTTGATTACATGGTGTATATGTTGAAATACGACACTGTACACGGACATTTCAACGGAACGGTTGAAGCAAAAGATGGAAAACTGATTGTTAACGGACACGCTATTCGCGTAACCGCCGAAAAAGACCCGTCGAATTTGAAATGGGATGAAGTTGGTGCAGAATACGTTGTAGAATCAACAGGTTTGTTCCTTACAAAAGAAAAAGCCGAAGCTCACATTACAGCAGGTGCAAAGCGCGTTGTTATGTCAGCGCCGCCAAAAGACGACACTCCAATGTTCGTTTTGGGTGTAAATCACAAAGAGTATAAGGGACAAGCGATTGTATCAAACGCCTCGTGTACAACAAATTGCTTAGCACCATTGGCAAAAGTTATCAACGATAAATTCGGAATTATCGAAGGTTTGATGACAACGGTTCACGCAACCACAGCAACACAAAAAACTGTTGATGGTCCTTCGATGAAAGATTGGCGTGGCGGACGCGCTGCCGCAGGAAATATTATTCCTTCGTCAACAGGCGCAGCAAAGGCTGTTGGAAAAGTAATTCCTTCGTTAAATGGAAAACTTACAGGTATGTCATTGCGCGTTCCTACATTGGACGTTTCGGTTGTTGATCTTACTTGCCGCTTGGAAAAAGCCGCAACTTACAGCGAAATTTGCGCAGCCGTAAAAGATGCTGCCGACGGCGAACTTAAAGGTATTCTCGGATACACCGAAGATGAAGTTGTTTCATCTGATTTTATCGGCGAATCACGCACATCGGTATTTGATGTAAAAGCAGGGATTGCTCTCAATGCAAACTTTGTAAAACTTGTTGCATGGTACGACAACGAATGGGGTTATTCAAACAAAGTTATTGAATTAATTCAGCACATGGCAACAGTGTAACAATTTATAATTTATTATTTTAGATTTATTTATAATCACAAAATAATAAACGATGTAAAAAATACTGTCGGATTTTTTCGGCGGTATTTTTTTTGCAATCCAAACAAAAAAATATTCATTATAAAAATATTAAGGTAATTTTGTGATGATAAAAATTTATTTTAATAAGCACTATTATGAAAGCAACAAAAAATATAGAAAAAACCGATGAGCCAGCTATTTATTCTGTTTCTGATATTGATGAAGAAATGAATAATGCGATAGAAACAGCAAAGAAAACCATTAATGATTTTGATATTGCATTAAAAAACAAAAAAAATAAGGAATAGCGATTTTTTTCTCAAAATTCGTTTTAACACTGCTCGTGGTGGCGAACACATTTGGATAAAAAATATTACCATTAAAAACCATTATTGTCCGATAAAAACACAAAAAGAGTTTTAGGCAAAAGTAATTGTCTGATAATCAGTGATTGAATTTTCATTAATTGCAAGTTTTGCAAAGTAAGCCCCCCTAAAAAAGAGA
>JAITPP010000115.1 GCA_031289385.1 Prevotellaceae bacterium
GCATTTTTCAACTCTTGTTCGCGATTTGAAATTTCTTTTTCAAAGGCTGCATTTTTATCTGTAAGTTCTTTTTCGAGTTGCGATTTTTTGCTGTCGTATTCATTTTGTTCTTTTTGTCGTTTTATTTTCAGATTGTATTGATATTCTTCTTCTTCGCGCACACGTTGTTTTGTTAATTCTTCGCGATATTCTTTTTCTGCTGTTTTTTGTTTATTTTTTTCTTGTTCCCATTGCTCTTGCAGTTCTTTTATTTCTTTTTCAAAATTTTCTTTTTTCTCCTTATGAACAAGCAACATAGCCGCTAACGAATCGGTATTAGCCGACAGCGAATATAAATCTTCAAGCGATTGTTTTTCAATTACTATCGCAGCGCGAATTTCTTCAAGTTTTTTAAATTCGTTAGTTAAACTTTGCAGTACTTCATCCAGCGCATTGTTCAAATTTGATTTGAGTGCGACAACATTTTTAACTATTCCATCGTTAGTAATTCCCGTTATTTTTTCTAACGTTTCTTTTTTATGTTTTTCTTCCTGCATTTGTTTGGGAATGTCTGCTTTGGCATTTTGAACTTCGTTCAACAAAGCGTCGTAAGCCTTTAATATTTCGGCTTTTGTGTTTTTTTCTGTTACTTGTGTTTCCATTATTTTTTATTTTTAATTAAATTTGCATTATAAACCGCAAATGTAACAAAAAAAATGTTAAAAAAATAAATCCAAATAACTAAATTTATCAACATAAGTTTTTGATAATATTTTTATCGAATTTATGATTGAATATTCGCATATTATAATAAAATATCAAACACATAAATAATTGATTTATTATGTATTACATAGAATAAATAAATTTTATTGCAAATATTTTTTGTTTTTAATTATTTTATGTTGATTTTTTTATTACCTTTGCCGCTCATTTTAAGAAACATAATTATTATTAAACAAAATCGTTTTATGAATTATTTAAACGCAGAACAAAAGAAAGAAATTTTCGAAAAGTACGGACAGTCTAATATGGACACAGGTTCGGCAGAGAGCCAAATCGCCCTATTTTCTTACCGTATCAGCCACTTAACAGAGCATTTGAAGCAGAACAAAAAAGACCACAACACAGAACGTTCGCTTCTTCGCTTGGTTGGTAAAAGACGTAAAATGTTAAATTATTTGAAGTCGGTTGATATTGCAAGATATAGAAATGTTATTAAGGCTCTTAACCTTAGAAAGTAAAATTAAAGAGAGGCAAACTATTGCCTCTCTTTACAATTTACAAATTGTAAATCATTAAAATTAAGCGATAAAAATTATGATTTGATGATTCACAATCAAAATAAATAAAATAAAAAACCCCACGGTGGGGAAGCTGTAAAATAAAAAATAGATGAATATTGTAAAAAAAACTATTACGCTTGATGATAATCGCGTAATTGAAATTGAAACAGGAAAGTTAGCCAAACAAGCCGACGGTTCTGTTGTTGTAAAAATGGGTAAAACCATGCTTTTGGCAGCAGTTACATGCGCCAAAGATGCCAAAGAAGATGTGGATTTTATGCCATTACAGGTTGAATACAAAGAAAAATTTGCTTCGGCAGGACGTTTTCCGGGTGGATTTATGAAACGCGAAGGGCGTGCATCAGATTACGAAATACTCGTTTCACGCTTGGTAGATAGGGCTTTACGTCCGTTATTTCCCGATAATTTTCACGCCGAAGTTTATGTAACCATTAACCTTATTTCGGCAGATGGAGTTGATATGCCCGATGCACTTGCAGGGCTTGCTGCATCAGCGGCTTTGGCAGTTTCGGATATTCCTTTTGGCGGACCTATTTCAGAAGTTAGAGTTGCGCGGGTAGATGGAAATTGGATTGTAAATCCCACTTACGAACAAAATCACAACTCCGACATCGACATAATGGTTGCTGCAACATTTGATAATATACTGATGGTTGAAGGCGAAATGAAAGAAGTGTCTGAAAGCGAAATGCTTGAAGCCATAAAAATCGCCCATCAAGAAATTAAAAAACATTGTCAAATTCAGATGGAACTTACCGAAGAAATCGGTAAAGCCGTAAAACGCGAATATAATCACGAAACAAACGATGACGAACTGAAAGCAGCCGTTCGCGCGTTTTGCTACGATAAATGCTACGCAATAGCCAAAAGCGGAACAGGAAAACACGAACGTACCGAAGCATTTGAAACCCTTAAACAAGAGTTTATTGCAACAATTTCGGAAGAAGAATTAGACACAAAAAAATCGATGATAGAACGTTATTATCACGATGTTGAAAAAGAAGCAATGCGCAACATGATTCTTGACGAAGGAATTCGCCTTGATGGGCGTAGAACAACAGAAATTCGCCCGATATGGTGCGAAGTTGATTATCTGCCTGCAACACACGGCTCGGCAATTTTTACACGCGGCGAAACCCAATCGCTTACAACCATTACGCTTGGAACAAAATTAGACGAAAAAGAAGTTGATGACGTATTATTTCAAGGCTCACAACAATT
>JAITPP010000136.1 GCA_031289385.1 Prevotellaceae bacterium
TTGACTCTTTGTTCTTGCTTTACAAGTCAATTTTAATTTTTATTGGCTAATTCTGCTCGTATTTTTTGTTCCAGTTCTTCGGCAAGTTCGGGGTTATCGTAAAATAGTTGTTTTACGGCATCGCGTCCTTGTCCTAACTTTGTTTCGTTGTAACTGAACCACGAACCGCTCTTTTTTATAACACCCAATTCTACTCCAATATCAACAATTTCGCCCATTTTAGAAATTCCTTCGCCAAACATTATATCAAATTCGGCTTTGCGGAATGGTGGCGCAACTTTGTTTTTTACAACTTTTACTCGAACTCTGTTTCCTGTAACGTCTTCACCTTCTTTCATTTGCGTAACGCGGCGAATATCTAAACGTATCGACGCATAAAATTTCAACGCATTTCCGCCTGTTGTTGTTTCGGGATTTCCGAACATCATTCCTATTTTTTCACGCAATTGGTTTATAAAAACGCAGCATGTATTTGTACGACTAATGTTTCCTGTAAGTTTACGCAACGCTTGCGACATCAAACGTGCATGCAAACCCATACGCGAATCGCCCATCTCACCTTCAATTTCTGCTTTTGGCGTAAGCGCAGCCACCGAGTCAATAACAACAACATCTATCGCTCCCGAACGAATCAAATCATCTACAATTTCAAGTGCCTGTTCGCCGTTGTCGGGTTGCGAAATTAATAATGTATCAACATTTACGCCGAGTTTTTCGGCATAAGCCCTGTCGAAAGCATGCTCTGCATCTATGATTGCTGCGATGCCGCCCATTTTTTGCGCTTCGGCAATTACGTGAATTGCGAGAGTTGTTTTTCCGCTCGATTCGGGACCAAAAATTTCAACTACCCGTCCGCGAGGAAATCCGCCAATACCAAGTGCATGGTCAAGTCCGATTGAACCTGACGAAATAAACAAAACATCGGCAACCGGTTTGTCGCCCATTTTCATTATTGTGCCTTTGCCAAAATCTTTTTCTATTTTATCAAGCGTTGCTTGCAGTGCCTTCATCTTATCATTGTTGATGGTTGGCGCTTCTTTTACTTTCTCTTTTGCCATATTTTTTATGTTAGTTTTTTAAAATATTTTACTTTTATTTTTATTTTATTTTTAAGATATTATTTGTTCTGCGTGGTTTTTTGTATCGACTTTTTCAATAATATTTTCTATAACTCCTTTTTCGTCAATGATAAACGTTGTTCTTATTGTTCCCATATATGTTTTTCCCATAAATTTTTTTTCGCCCCAAACGCCGTAATCTTCAACAATTTTTTTGTCGGTATCGGCAATCAGGCTGAATGGCAACGAGTATTTTTCCGTAAATTTTTGATGCGAAACAGCATTATCTACGCTCACGCCTACAATTTCATATCCTTGTTTTACAAAATTTCCGTAACCGTCGCGAAGACTGCAAGCCTCAGCCGTACAGCCCGGAGTGTTATCTTTGGGATAAAAATACAATACTAATTTTTTCCCTTCGAAATCGGCAAGCGAAATTGTTTTTCCGCTTTGAGTTATGCCCGAAAAATTTGGTGCTTTATCGCCTATATTTAATTTTTTCATAAAATCTTTTTAATTTGTAAAGATACGAAATAGATTTGTATAAACAAAAATGACAAATATCGGAAAACACTTTATTTTTACCCATAATTTATTTATTTACAACGTAATATCAATAATATTTATCGCAAAAATTAATTATGATAATATGTAAATTTATTTATCGGTTAGCATGATAAAGCGTGATTTTATTGATTTTGAAATTTATTTTTTTGCGCATTTTTTTCTGTCAATAGTTTTTTATACCTTTGAAGTTTATATAAATTAATTTTATACAGTTATGAAAAGAATAGAAGAATCGGAATTGATTATAAATGAAGATGGAAGTATATTTCATTTGCATTTGAAACCCGAAGATATTGCCGACACCATTTTGCTTGTGGGCGACCCGGGACGAGTAAATATGATTGCCGCTTATTTTGATAATGTTGAACTTTCGGTGGCAAATCGCGAATTTTTAACTGTTACAGGAACTTACAAAGGCAAGCGCGTTTCGGTTTTGTCAACAGGAATTGGCACTGACAATATTGATATTGTAGTAACCGAACTTGACGCTTTGGCAAATATAGATTTTGAAACACGCACCGAAAAACAAGAACACAAAACGCTTAATCTTATACGATTGGGAACGTCGGGCGCAATACAACCCGAAATAGCAATAGGCTCGTTTGTTTCGTCGCACATATCAATAGGTTTCGACGGATTGCTTAATTTTTATGCAAATCGAGATAACATTTCGTTGCTCGATTTTGAAGATGCTTTTTTAAAACATATCGACTGGCACAAAAAATTGCCAACGCCTTATTTTGTTTCGGCTTCGGAAGCTTTGATAAAACTTTTTGAAGATTTTACGATTGAAGGAATGACGGTTTCCGCGCCCGGATTTTACGGACCGCAGGGAAGAGTTTTGCGTTTGCCGCTTTGGAAAGCCAACCAAAATGATTTAATCGAAAGTTTTGAATATCGCGGAAAAAAAATAACGAATTTCGAAATGGAAGGCTCGGCGATTGCAGGTTTGTCGCATCTTTTGGGGCATAATGCAATTACCGTTTGCACGATTATTGCAAACAGAGCAAACAAAACCGCACTCGTAGATTATAAAGACAATATGCGGAAAATGGTTGAAATAACCCTCGAAAAAATATTAAAACTGTAATTTATAAAAACAAATAAAACTATAAATATTCTGAGTTTAGAATTAACAATAAACAACGACATTAAAACAGCAATGCTTGCAAAAGACAAGTTGCGGCTGGAAACATTACGCTCGATAAAAGCAGGAATTTTGCTGGCAAAAACAGCCGAAAATGCAATCGAAATCACCGAAGATTTTGAAATAAAAATGTTGCAAAAAATGGCAAAACAACGAAAAGAATCGGCGACAATTTATACTCAGCAAAACCGTCAGGAACTTGCAGATAAAGAACTTGCCGAAGCCGAAATAATTGAACAATATCTGCCCAAACAACTAACAGAAGAAGAAATTACCGTTGTTGTAAAAGAAGTAATTGCTGCCGTTGGCGCTACATCCCAAAAAGATATGGGAAAAGTTATGGGCGCAGCAAACAAACAACTTGCAGGCAAAGCCGACGGACGATTAATTTCGGAAATTGTAAAAAAACTTATTAATGGTTAATTATTAATGATTAGTGGTTAATGATTAGTGGTTAATGGTTAATGATTAGTGATTAATTGTTAATTGTAAATTAAAAAAAGGGTTATGAAGTATAATTTTGATGAAATAATCGACAGAAAAAACACAAACTGCGATAAATACGACAAATGCCAACAAGTTTTTGGCACAACAGATGTTATTCCGCTTTGGGTTGCAGATATGGATTTTAAAGTTGCAAAACCAATCACCGACGCATTAAGAAATCGCACCGAACATCAAATTTTCGGCTACACGTTTCATGGAGAATCGTATTTTGAATCAATAATAAATTGGCAAAAACGCCATAATAATTGGGATATTCGGAAAGATTGGATTATGTATTCGCCCGGAGTTGTGCCGGGGTTAAATTTTGCCGTGCAATCGCTCACAAACGAAGGCGACAAAATTGTAATAATGCCGCCTGTTTACCGTCCGTTTTTTACCGCTGCAACCGATAATAACCGCACGCTTGTCGAAAATAATTTAAAACACGATGGACTTGATTATTCTATTGATTATGACGATTTAGACGAAAAACTGAAAGATGCAAAAATGTTGATTTTTTGCAATCCTCACAATCCTGTCGGGCGTGTGTGGCGGCGCGACGAACTCGAAAAAGTTGCCGAACTTTGTCTGAAACATCAAACAATAATTCTTAGCGATGAAGTTCATTCCGATTTGATTTTTGCACCTAATAAACACATTCCGATAGCCGTATTATCTGAAAAAATCGCCGATTTATGCATCACATTTTTTGCGCCAAGCAAAACATTTAATATTGCAGGATTTGCAACAGCCGTAGCCGTTGCTTCAAATAAAAAATTGCATGATTCCTTTAGTTTATGGTTGAAAAAATTGCATCTTACCGATGGAAATATCAGCGGAAACATTGCACTCGAAACCGCATATACCAGCGGCGAAGAATGGCTGCAACAAATGCTCGAATACGTTTCGGAAAACGCAAAATTTGTAATTGATTTCTTTCAAAAAAACATTCCAACAATAAAAACGCAACACCCCGAAGGCACGTTTTTACAATGGATTGATTTTAGCGCATTAAATATTTCGCAACCCGATTTGGTAAATTTTCTGATAAAAGAAGCAAAAGTAGGATTAAACGACGGAACTTCATTTTCGGAACAAGAAGGCATAGGATTTATGCGGCTGAACTTAGCCTGTCCGCGTGCGATTATCGAGAAAGCGTTAAATAATATTTTGGCTGCATACAACAAGCGATTTACATAAATGCACATAAACGAGGCATATCTTTCTACGGCGTATTTGGGAAATATTCAGTATTTCAGTAAATTTTTTATTGCCGAAAAAATATATATCGAACAACACGAACATTATCTGAAACAAAGTTTTCGCAATCGCTGTGAAATTTTAACAGCAAACGGAAAACTTGCACTCACAATTCCCGTCGAACGTAATGACAGCAACAAAATTTTGATTCGTGATACTTGTATAAGTTATGCTCAGGATTGGCAAAAATCGCATTGGCGGGCATTAACCACAGCATACAATTCATCACCGTTTTTTGAATATTACAGCGATGAATTAAAGCCTTTTTTTGAACGAAAAGAAAAATTTTTGTTCGATTTTAACACAAAAATCACAAATAAAATTTTGGAATTATTGGAGATAAACACTCAAATATTTTTCACCGAAAAACACGAAATATTGATTCCCGATTTTGCCTTAGATTACCGCAACAACATAAGTCCCAAAGCGCGATTCACAAAAGAAGACAAAACATTTGAGCCGCAAAAATATTATCAGGTTTTTGCACAAAAATTCGGTTTTATTCCAAACCTCAGCATCATCGACTTACTCTTCAACGAAGGCACAAACGCAAAAGACGAATTACAAAAATGCGTGAAATAAGAATTTTTTATTACCCCACACATTGCACAGATTTACACATTAGATAAATTAACAATTAACAGCGTGCTATTGAATTGTAGAGTTAAATTATTAATCATTAATTTGTGTTCTTCGCAAAGTTTTTTTATTCTGTAAATCTCGTAATTTGTAATTTGTAATTCGTAATTATTTTTAATAATACACATAAGTTTTTCGCTTTTCGGCTCTTCGTTTCATGCGTTCTTCTTTGGTAGGAATTCCAATTCCAATACCTACACCAATGCCGCCTGCCATTCCGCCGATAGTAAATTTACCGATTTTCAGGCTACGCGGTATTATCACCGTTTCCCACTTATGCGTAAACATATTAAATTGATAACGCGATTCTACCAGCGGACGAAAATCCTGATTAATTTTAAATGGTATAGGAACGCCTGTTTTTACTTCGTTTTTAAAATCTTTATTTTTGCCTATGCCCGAAAAAAGCGGCGATTCGCCCGTAAAATAAACACTACGCACAAATAAAAGATTGGGATTAATATTTTGCTCATCCAAAACCTCTTGTTTTGCCGAATCATTTGTCGATAAATAAAGGTCTTCGTGTTGTATTGTAAGCGTTGTGGGAAAAGGATTTTTGTGTATATTAAAATTGATGTTTACAGGCGATGGCGGTTTAACGTCAAACATAAATTTACTCGTATCGGGCAACGATATTTGTTGTGTTTCCGTTTGAGCGGAAATTTTTATTGATATTAAAATTAATGTAAATATTACAACATTTTTTTTCATATTTTTAGCACTGTTCAGCAAAGATAACTTATTCTGCTTAACACATATTTGCGTTTTGTGTTGTTTAACCATGAGTAACACAATTTACGGAAACACAGTCGTTTCCAAAAAAAACGTTATACAAACGGCTAAAACATTAATAAAAAAATAATATCTTTGCACTACAATTATTAACGCACACGTTTTAACGATGAAAATATATCTTGATTTACTAAATAAAATTTTGACAGAAGGTGCTGAAAAACACGATCGTACAGGCGTTGGAACATTAAGCATTTTCGGGCATCAAATGCGATTTGATTTGAACGATGGTTTTCCGCTTGTAACCACAAAAAAGGTGCATCTTAAATCAATTATTTACGAACTTTTGTGGTTTTTGAACGGAGATACAAACGTAAAATTTTTAAACGATAATAACGTTACAATTTGGAACGAATGGGCTGATGCAAACGGCGATTTAGGGCATATTTACGGCTATCAGTGGCGTTCGTGGCAAACTACCGACGGCAAGTGCATTGACCAAATAACGGATGTTGTAAATTCAATAAAAAACAATCCCGACTCGCGCCGACACATTGTTTGCGCATGGAATGTCGGCGATTTGACAAACATGGCTTTGCCTCCGTGTCATGCAATATTTCAGTTTTATGTTGCCGACGGAAAACTTTCGTGTCAGCTTTATCAGCGCAGTGCCGACGTGTTTTTGGGAGTTCCGTTTAACATTGCATCATACTCTTTGCTGACACTGATGATGGCTCAGGTTTGCAATTTGCAACTTGGCGAATTTATTCACTCATTTGGCGATACGCATATTTATCTTAATCACATCGAGCAGGTAAAAACTCAATTGCAGCGCACACCTTTTCAACTTCCGAAGATGAAAATAAATGCAGATGTGAAATCAATTTTTGATTTTAAATACGCCGATTTTGAATTGATAAATTACCAGTGTCATCCTGCGATAAAAGCACCGATTGCCGTTTAATTTCAACACGTATGAAAACATTTTCGATAATAGTAGCAATAGCCGAAAACAATGCCATTGGCAAAGACAACAATTTGCTGTGGCACATTTCGGATGATTTAAAATATTTCAAACAAACGACATCCGAACACACGGTAATTATGGGAAAAAACACATGGTTGTCGTTGCCCGTAAAACCGCTGCCAAAGCGCAAAAACATTATCATTTCACGCACTTTGGATATACGTATGAAAGATGTTTTTGTAGTTGGCACAATACAAGATGCGATTGATATTTGCGAAGAAAATACCGAAAATTTTATTATCGGCGGCGCAACTATTTACAAGCAATTTTTACCGATTGCCGACAAACTCTACATTACAAAAGTTCATCAGCCGTTTGATGCAGATGTATTTTTCCCCGAAATCGACGCAAATAAATTTACACTCGAAACCCAAAGCCCAATATTTACCGACGAAAAAAGCAAACTGCAATATTCATTTTTAATCTATAAAAAAACGAACTGCAATTATGAAAAAACTATGTGATTTTGCTTTTTTTGATTGGATTATGATAATCGTAATTACGCTTGTGATTATTGTTTTAATGTTTGCAAATGATGGTTCTTTTATCCGCAAAATAGCATTATTAATTCTGAGTGCTTTTTTTATATATATGTTCATCCTAAACAACATGAGAGAAAAAAACAAAGACAAACCAAATAATTGATAAATGCAATTTATTACTTATTGCGTATTTGCAGGATATTTGGTAAAATTATGTTTTTTGATTTCATCTTAATGGACAAAAATTAGGCTAAAATCTATATAAATTATTATTTTTCTACCAAGCAAAACATTCAAATGGAATGTTGCTTTTTGAATTTTAAATTGAACACTATTTTGACCTCATTTCCCCAAAACTCACAAATTAAAATCATATTTTTATACTTGTGTTTAATAATATTGAGCAAAAAACAAATTCTTAAATCAACAGATTATATATAATTTTAACACTTCTTTGAAAAATCTTTGTCTCATAATTTACATTATGTTAAGTTTTAAACACAACAATATCAGCGATATGACTGTTTTAGGGTGTTAAAAAAAGCGTTGTTGAAATTTGTAAGGTATTGAAAATTAAGTTACATTTGCAGCCAAAATTAACATAATGTAAATTATGGGACAAAATAACATAATGTAAATTAATAGGACAAAATTAACTAATTTAAATGTAAAACAAAATGATTATGAAGAAATTTTTAATGTTTTCCATTGTCTGTTTACTGGTTGGGGTTTCGGCATTTGCTCAAACTAAAACCGTAACAGGTAAAATCATCGGTAGCGATGATAATCTCGGAATTCCCGCGTCAGTAGTGATTAAGGGAACGACTAAAGGCGTTTCAGCCGACATTGATGGTAATTATTCTATTGCAGTTGACCAAGGGCAAACTTTGGTTTTTGGTGCAATAGGTTATACCGCTCAAGAAATCGTAGTTGGAACTGCTAACGTAATTAATGTTACACTGCAAATTGAGGCAACTCAACTTACCGAAGCAGTTGTAACGGCGCTCGGTATAAAGAAAGAGAAAAAAGCTCTTGGTTATGCCGTGCAGGATATTAATGCAGAAGAACTTTTGAAGAACAAAACGGCAAATCCGTTAAATTCACTTGCAGGTAAAGTTGCAGGCGTGAATATCACTCAAAGTTCGGGCGCAGCAGGATCAGGCGCGCAAATTATATTGCGTGGAGGTACATCGTTGGATGAGTCTCGCGATAATCAACCTATATTTGTAGTGGATGGCGTTGTTTACGACAATTCAACTTCTGCTGTAGGTAATACCGCTTTTGATGGAATGTCGGGTGTTGCAACAACTTTCAGCAACCGCGTTATGGACATTAACCCCGAAGACATAGAAAACATGTCGGTACTTAAAGGCGCTGCCGCTTCGGCATTGTACGGTTCTCGCGCTGCCAACGGCGTTATAATGATTACTACAAAGAAAGGCACAGAAGGAAGCGTGTCGGTAGATTTCAGCAGTAAATTTACCGCTGCATGGGCAAATCGTTTGCCTGATAGACAAACCACCTTTGGACGCGGTTCTTATCAAGCGAGCGGAGCATTAAATCCTACTGATTATATAGTTTACTCTTCGTGGGGAGATAAACTTAGTAGTGGCGCTAAAAGATACGATAATGCTGAAAACTTTTTTCAAACATCTACCATATTTGATAATACGGTAAGTGTTTCGGGCGGTAGCAAAACAGGTTCATTCTATTTTTCGGCTTCCAATTTCGACCAAAAAGGCATTGTTCCCAATACAGGTTATGATAAGAAAACCTTCCGTTTCAACGGAGAACAAAAATACGGCAAACTGACTCTTAGTGTGGGTGCTGCTTATTCGCAGGCTAATACGGACAAAACATTAACAAGTGACGGACTTTGGGGTTCGGGCGGTACGGGAACTATGAATCAGGTATATCGCTGGGCAATAAACGAAGACCTGACCAAATATTTGAACGCTGATGGCACAAAATATATTTTTGAACAATATTTGGATGCAAATGGCGAGCGAGATATGAATAAATATCCATTAGGCTCGTTTGTAGAAAATCCGTACTGGATTATCAACAAAAATAAGATGACAGACCAAACCAACCGTTTTACGGGTAATGCGGCTGCCGATTTCAAAGTTTTTGACTGGTGGAATCTTACCTATCGCGTCGGCATAGACAGATATACTACGGGAAATAAAAATATTGTTGCTCCCGGAGCAGAAATAAAATCTGACTATCAAGATGGTATGTTGAGTGAAAACCAAATGGATTATCAATATTATTCATACAACTTAATGAGCAATATGGACAAAACATTCGGCGATTTCAGCGTAGGATTACTTTTGGGATTGAGCGAAGAAGAATCTAAAACAGAACGAAATTACCGCATGGCAATCCATCCCAGTGTGGAAGATTTTCCAAGTTTTGGCATAAGTACCGATGAAAACAAAAAATTTTCTCAATCACATTCAATAACACGTATGCGCAGTGTGTATGGAGAATTTCGCGCCGCTTACAAAAATATTGCTTATTTGACAGTTACCGGACGTACTGACGAAAATTCTACTCTGTATTCTCCCATTACAGGCAAAGACAATGCTTCATATTTCTATCCTTCGGTAGCAGGTAGCGTTATATTCTCAGAATTGTTGCCCGACAATGTGAAAGACATTATTTCTTTTGGCAAGGTTAGAGCCTCGTGGGCAAAAGTAGGTAAAGGAACAAGCCCGTATGCAACAAGTACGACATTATGGGATTTTCAGACTTTTATCGGAGGTTTAACAGGAACATCCAACTATTGGTTTCGTGGTAATCCTTACTTAGAACCTGAAATGACTACATCTATCGAACTTGGATTGGAAATGCGTTTCCTTAAGGGTCGTATAGGTTTTGATTATACTTATTATTCAAATGTTTCAAACAACCAGATTCTTAATCCGCGTACATCTCAGGCAACCGGTTATATTTTCAATTATTCAAATATTGGAGAAGTTTTCAACAAAGGTATGGAACTTTCTATAACAGGACAGCCAATAAAAACTAAAGATTTGATATGGAATATGACTCTGAATATTGCAGGTAATAGAGGTAAAGTAGGCGAAATCCACAAAAGTCTCCCAATTTTATATGTAACCAGCGTACAAGTAGGAAATGCTAAAGCGGCATCATACGAAAACGGAGCCTTTATGGGTATTTCAGGCTCAAAATGGAGTCGTACGGAAGATGGTAGAGTTATCTTATCGGCAGATGGTATGCCAATATCCGACAATGTTACAACTTATTATCTGGGCAACCGTGAGCCTAAATTTACCGGCGGTTTCAACAACAGCATACAGTACAAAGGCTGGAATCTTTCATTCCTGCTTGATTTCCGCGTAGGCGGTTATGTTTACAACGGTACAGAATATTTGATGACGGCAAATGGAGTGTCAACAAAAACTCAGAATAGAGATAATTTAACAATAACTGGAGTTATAAATACAGGAACTTCCGCTGACCCTGTGTATGAAGACAAAACTTTCACTTTTAATGCAAATGAAAATTATACAATAAACGGCAACGCACAAAGCGGCAAGTATGTTATTCAACAATACTGGGCAAGTGAATATCTGAAAGAATCGGCTAACTTTATGACTAAAACAAATTGGCTACGCCTGCGTTCTATATCACTCTCATACAATTTGCCGAAAGAACTTTTGGCAAAAGTTAAATTTATCAAAGGTTGCACAATCTCGGCTACAGGTACAAACCTGTTGCTTATCACCAATTATAAGGGATTAGACCCTGAAGCATCTGCAGCCGGTTCGGGTGTAGGCGGTTCAAGTTCGGTAGGCATTGAATATTGCAATGTGCCTGCTACAGCCGGTTTCTCGTTCGGTATTAATCTTAAATTTTAAATAACAAACATTAAAATAAGGAGTTATTATGAAAAAAATAAATAAATTAGGAATATCATTATTGATGACATTGATGTTCGCATCTTGTATGAATTTAGATATCAATACCGACCCGGATAGCCTTTCCTCTTCGTCGGGGAATATTGCTACCCGTTTATCCGGTATGCAATTTTGGATGGGACATACTCATCAAACAACAGGTTTTTTTGCAGCCTTGCTAAATCAGCAAATCACTTTGTCAAATCGTGGTGCTGACAGATACGGTTCTTTGGCAGAATGGACTGCTGCAAACAATACTGCAAGCACCTATCCCTATCAGGCATTTCTTGTAGGCGTCGGCGGCACGTGTGCCGATTTATATGCAATGGCAGAAAAGCAGGGAGCCTATCATTACATGGGAATAGTAAAAGCGTTCCGCGCTATGGGCTTTATGGTTATGGGCGATGTGTATGGCGAAATGCCTTATACTGATGCATTAGGAGTAAATATCAGTCCACCCTATGACGATGGAAAAACTATTTTCAACGGCGCATTAGCCGAAATAGACGAAGCCATAGAATTTTTTAAGAAAACACAGGAATCAGGAGCCAAAACATTGAAAGATGGCGATGCTTGGAATGGCGGCGATGTGGACAAATGGATTAAAATGTGCTACGGACTTAAAGCCCGCTGGCTCAACAATCTGTCGAAAAAAACAGACCTTTATGACCCAACTGCAATTTTGGAAGCGCTCAACAATGCACCGAAAAGCAATGCCGACAATACAATCATTAATCACGAAAACGCAACCAGTTCAGTTGACGACAATATGTGGGGCGATGATATCAGGTCAAATTACATATATATTTGGGCGATGAACTGGAGTCGTACGTATTATGTTACCAAATGGTATGCCGATTTGCTTACCGATTTCGACGGAAAAGGAATTGTTGACCCTCGCGCCGACAAGTTAGTTCCATCGGCACAAATAAAAGGTGGTACAGAGTGGTTCCGCACACCCGGAGTAGATATGCAATCCGACATTCGTCTAACTCCGATAGGCAGCACGGTATCAAATTGGAGAAGTCCCGCTCAATATGATGCAACGACAAAAAAATGGACAGTTACCGCAACAACCGATTCTACTGTTATATCATTGCAAACAAAAGGCGTTCATAGCCCAAGTTATAGAGATGTAGCCGAAGATGGCACTATTCTCAATTCGGGAACTTTCTACGCCCGCTCGGATGCGCCTACACATTTATTATGCTATCCCGAAATGTGTTTCATTAAAGCAGAAGTATTGTTCAGACAAGGACAAACAAGCCCTGCCTTTGATGCATACAAAGAAGGTATAAAGGCTCATATCGACTTGCTGAATGAAAAATTGACAGCAGGAGATGCTAATGTTGCAAAAGCAACAATAACTGCCGCAGAAAGAGATTCTTATCTCAACTCTGCTGCTGTTGGTACGGCTGCCAATTTAACTTTGGGTAAAATAATGATGCAAAAATTCATTGCCTTATCATTCTCAAATCAAAACTGGAACGATATGCGCAGAATGGATTACAGCCCCACTATTTATCGCGGCTGGGCAGAACCTTATGAACGCACGAGCGACAACAACGATAAAAAATGGATTCCTGCAGGAAAACAATATCGTCGCTTAGGTTATGTTTCGCACGAATATAATTATAACAACGCACATCTTGTAGCATCGCATCCTCGTGCATTGGAAGATGATATTCGTTCATTCCCTGTTTGGTGGGATTATCCGACAGATGATTATAAATAGCAAAAACTAATGGCATCCGACAAGCCGGCAACATTTTGGCTGGTAGGTTGCTCAACAGATAAAGAGAATATTATGGTTACATTAAATAAGTAATTTACGATAGTTTAGTTTATCCACGATAAAGGGAAACCACCCAAAGGTTTCCCTTTATTTATTTACACTATATATCTATACTTTACGCGGCATGGTTTTGCCTAAAAGCGCTATCCCGTTTTTATTTTTACTGCGCTATGAAAACCACAATAAAAGCAAAATTTTACCCATAAACTTAAGTAACAAAAAATAAATAAACTATAAAAGATTGTTTTCAAAAAAGCAAGCCGTTAGGTTTGCATCGCTCGGTAGAAAAAAGAACCATCCTTCGTATTGCAAGCCGTAGATTTGCAACCCTCTGCTTTTGGTTGCAGTCCTAACGGACTTCAATGTTGGCGTGGCGTTTATTGTTTCTACCGAGCGATAATCCCTAACGGGATTTTTTTTGCCATCTTTTATAAATTGTTTATTTTTCATCACTTAACGGATTTTCACAGATTTTTTTACCTTTATTTTTGTGAACGTCATTTTAGCATCAGATTTTCTTTTATTTTTTCCCTTATTAAATAACAAAAAATAAATAACCTGTAAAAGATTGTTTTCTCGTAGAAACGGATAATTATCCGTCTCTACGAGATTTTTTGTCATATGTTATAATTTGTTTATCTTTCATTACTAAATACAGAATACTAAATACAGAATACGGAATACAGAATACAGAATACAGAATACTGATTACGGAATACAGAATACTGACTACCCGATTCATCATCATGTTTAAAAAAAATTAACTGAAAAATCACAAATTAACCGATTTTTAACACTTCTTACAATTTTTTTTGTCCTATAATTTACATTATGTTAAGTTTTAAATTGAAGAAAAACAGCATTTTAATATTTCTCTTTAACATTATATAACGATTGTTAAATTTGTAATGTATTGAAAAATAATTTACTTTTGTAACCAAACTAAACATAATGTAAATTATGAGACAAACAAAATTAATTTTATCGTAAAGCCAAAGAAGTATGAAAAAAATTTTTTCTATTGCGTTTTTAACGCTTTTCAGTATGGGTGTTGTGTTAGGACAGACAAAAGTTACAGCAAAAGTAACCGACTCTAACACCAACGAACCTATATCGTATGCATCGGTTGCCGTTAAAGGGTACACTACCGCAGGTACGTTTACCACCGACGATGGCAGCTATACTATTAACATGCCTGAGGGCAGTTCTATTCTTGTTGTTAGTTATATTGGGTACAAAACACAAGAAATAGTTGTCGGCACTCGCAGTATCATTGATATTGCTTTATTA
>JAITPP010000166.1 GCA_031289385.1 Prevotellaceae bacterium
GTTTTAACCCTTATTTTTGTGAGTACCCTTAGTAGCCAAGTAAACCCTCACAAATTACCCTTATTTTCAATATTTTAATAAGGGAATAAGGGAAAAATGTTAAGAAAAATTTGATACTAAAAGAGTACTCACAAAAATAAGGGTAAAAAAAGAACGAACATTTGCAAAAATAAACCTTTAATTTTTTACACCTAACCCTACATTCCGTTAGGAATGTAACCAACAACAAAGGAGGCAAACCTACGGCTTGCGCTTTGATAAAAACAATCCTTTATATGTTATTTATTTTCTGTTATTTGGCAAAATCGTAATTAGTAATTGTTTTTGTCAAGTATTTCACGAATGGTTAATTCATCCTGCTTTAATTGATTTTTCAGCAAGTCGAGCGAGGCAAAAAAGCGTTCGTCGCGTATTCGCTGCACAAATTTTATGCTTATTGTGATGTCGTAATTATCTTCATCAAAATCGAAAATATTAATTTCTACAACCGATTGTTCGGTGTTGTTGAGAGTTGGGCGCAATCCTATGTTCAACATTCCTTTGTATTCGGTGTTTTTTATTTTCACCGTTGCGGCGTAAACTCCGTTTTTGGGAATCATTTTGTAAGCGTTGGGTTGAATATTTGCCGTAGGAAATCCTAATTTTCGCCCTATTTGGTTGCCGCGAACAACTGTTCCCTGTACACAATAATTATAACCGAGCATTGCGTTTGCATTTTCGATATCGCCTGTTTCTATCAAGTTTCGTATGTTTGTTGAGCTTATTTTTTTATCGCCGAAATTAACGGCATCGGTTTTAAAAACATCGATATTAAACGTTTTTCCTATTCGCCTGATTTCGTCGAAACCTGCGCGTGCATTACGTCCAAAATGATGATTGTATCCTATGTAAAGTTGAGAAATATCTACTTTATCAATCAAAATATTCTCAAAAAATTGCTTTGGCGACAGTTGCGAAAACTGTTGCGTGAATGGAATCAGATAAAAATAGTCGATATTGAGTTTGGATATTATTTTTGCTTTTTCGTCGATAGTTGTGAGCATTCTTAGTGTTTCGGCATCTTTGCCCAACACCACGCGCGGATGAGGCCAGAACGTTACGATACACGATTTTTTGTTTTGCCGTTTTGCTTCGGCGGCAATATTGCGCAGAATAGTTTGGTGTCCGATATGAACGCCATCAAAGAAACCTGTTGTTGCAACAAGTTTTTTTTCTACGGGTATTTCAGGATAATTTAATGTTATCATGCCGCAAAATTAATATAATTTTTTGTTTTGGTTATGAAAATGCAAATTTCAACATACTTTACCCCTACCCTAACGGACTATTTGCTATTCGCATTTTTCGTAATTAGTAATTGACAAACCGACTTACGACTTACGACTTACGACTTACAACTTACGACTAATAACTTACGACTTACGACTATCATCAATTATTTTGCAAATTTCTGCAAAAATATCTTCTATTGCGCCTATGCCTGCTACCGATTTGAATTTTCCTTGTTGTCGGTAATAATCGGCAAGCACTGACGTTTGATTGTTGTATGTGTCGATACGGTTTTTTATTGTGATAACATCTTGATCGTCGCTGCGTTGCGATATTTTTCCACGTTCGATAATTCGTTTTATAATTTCGTCATCGTGAACATCAATTGCAATCATTAGCGATATTTGTTGATTTTCGGCGTTCATAATTTCGTCGAGTTTGCGGGCTTGTGCTATTGTTCGCGGAAATCCGTCGAAAATAATTCCTACCTTATCGTTTTTCATGTTTTTTATTCGCGAGCGCACCATTTCGGCAACTATTTCGTCGGGAACAAGTTGCCCGTTGTCGATAATTGCTTTGGCTTTCAAACCTGTATCGGTGGCGCGTTTTATCTCGTCGCGAAGCATATCGCCTGTTGATAAGTGTATGAATTTGTATTTATCAACCAGCAATTGGGCTTGCGTGCCTTTTCCTGCTCCGGGAGGACCAAAAAGTAGAATATGTTTCATCGTTTTATTTTTTTATTCTGTAATTTTATAAATATCTTTCAAATTTCTTCCAAGTTCGTTATAATCAAGCCCGTAGCCTACAATAAAATCGTTTGGAATTTCCATTGCTACGTAATCCAGCGCCAAAGATTTTTTGTAAACCTGAGGTTTCAGCAGCAATGTGGCAATTTTTATTTGTTTTGGGCTGTGATTTGTTGTAAGCATTTGGTGAAGTTGTGTGATAGTTGTTCCTGTATCAACAATATCTTCAACTAAAATAATTGTTCTGCCGTCGATATTTTTGTTCAAGCCAAGCACTTCGAGCAGTTCACCTTTCGACTGTGTGCCTTCGTACGACGATACGCGCACAAAAGTAAGTTCGCAATCGAAATCAATATTTTTCATCAAATCTGCCAAAAACATAAACGAACCGTTAAGTACGCCAACAATCATCGGAACATTTTCGCCTGCCATATCGGCATTAATTTTTTTTGCAAGTGCTGCTATCGCATCTGCAATAGTTTCGTAGTTAATGTATTTTTTAAATTTTTTATCACCAAGTGTTATTGTATCCATAATCAAAAATTTTATATAGTATTTTGTAATTAAATACGAAAATAATACTATTTTTGCGAATTGTAATAAAAATCAAGATAAAAATTGAAATTAATAATATTGTTATTGGGTGTATAAATGGCGTTAATCTTAACATACATAACAAGTTTTTAAATATTTTCTTGATTTTAAAAAATATTAAAATAATTAACAAAACAATGTATTATGAAACCAATTGTTAGTATCATCATGGGTAGCACATCGGATATGCCGATAATGCAAGATGCTGCCGAATTTTTAAATGAAATGCAAATTTCTTTTGAGATTAATGCTTTGTCGGCGCATCGCGTGCCCGATGCTGTGGCAGAGTTTGCAAAAAACGCCAAGCAGCGTGGAATACAAGTAATAATAGCAGCGGCAGGAGGCGCAGCGCATTTGCCCGGAGTAATTGCCGCTTCAACAACTTTGCCTGTAATAGGCGTGCCTGTAAAATCAAACAATTCGGTTGAAGGATTGGATTCTATTCTTTCTATTTTGCAAATGCCTGCGGGTATTCCTGTGGCTACGGTTGCCCTGAACGGTGCAAAAAACGCCGCTATTTTGGCAGCGCAAATTTTATCGCTCGCCGACAGTGATATTGCCGAAAAAATTCAAAAATTCAAAACAGATTTGGCAAACAAAATCACAAAAGCAAATGCCGATTTGGCAAATTTAAAGTTTGATTATAAAACTAATTAAGTAATGAAAAATAAACAAACGATAACAGATGACAAAAAATCCCGTAGAGACGGATAATTATCCGTCTCTACAAAATATTATCAAAAAAAAACAAAAATTCCATAATTGCTGGCATAAACAGGCAATAGTTTTATATTGTTCAACCTGAATTTGATGCTAATTTTTGCGGCTATATGCAAATAAAAAGATAAAAAATTGCATAAGAATAAAAAAAAATGTACATTTGTTATCGCATTTTGAATAATCATAGAGTAATGGAGCATAATAAATATGCAGATGTTTTGCTTACCGGCGAACTGAAAAAGTATTTTGGGTTCGACTCATTCAAAGGAAATCAGGAAGATATTATCCGAAACGTTTTGAATGGAAACGACACTTTTGTATTGATGCCAACAGGAGGTGGAAAGTCTTTGTGCTACCAACTGCCGGCGTTAATAATGGACGGTACATGTATAATAATATCGCCGCTGATTGCATTGATGAAAAATCAAGTTGATTCTATACGCGGATTTAGTATCGACGAGGGTATTGCGCATTTTCTTAACTCGTCGCTAAACAAGGCGCAGATTACAACCGTAAGACAAAATGTGGTGGATGGACACACAAAAATGCTGTACGTCGCTCCCGAATCTCTTACAAAAGAAGAAAATATCCAATTCTTTAAACAAATAAAAATATCGTTTTATGCAATCGACGAAGCACATTGCATATCGGAATGGGGACACGATTTTCGTCCCGAATATCGGCGAATACGTTCGATTGTAAGCGAAATAGGAGTTGCTCCTATAATTACGCTTACAGCAACCGCAACGCCAAAAGTGCAACACGATATTCAAAAAAATCTTGGAATGATGAATGCAACTGTTTTCAAATCGTCATTCAATCGCCCTAATTTGTACTACGAAGTTCGCCCCAAAATAAACGCAGTAAAAGAAATTATAAGATATATAAAAAACAACGAAGGAAAGTCGGGAATAATTTATTGTCTGAGCCGAAAAAAAGTTGAAGATCTTGCCGAAATATTAAAGATAAACGGAATAAAAGCATTGGCATATCACGCAGGAATGGACTCTGTTACACGCTCCGAAAATCAAGATAAATTTTTGATGGAAGAAGTAGATGTTATCGTTGCAACCATTGCATTCGGAATGGGAATAGACAAACCCGATGTGCGCTTTGTTATTCACTTTGATATTCCTAAAAGTCTTGAAGGATATTATCAGGAAACAGGCAGAGGCGGACGCGATATGGGCGAAGGACAATGTATAGCATTTTACAGTTACAAAGATATTGTGCGACTCGAAAAATTTACGCAAGGCAAACCTATTGCCGAACAGGAAATAGGAAAACAACTGCTGCTCGAAATAGTTTCGTATGCCGAATCGTCGGTGTGCCGCCGAAAAACGCTGCTTAATTATTTCGGCGAAGAATACGAACAGGCTAATTGCTGCAACTGCGACAACTGCTTGCATCCCAAAGAAAAATTTGAAGGCAAAGAAGATATGCAACTCGTGCTTGAATTAATACTTAAAGTGAAAGAACAATTTAAAGCCGAACATATTGTAAATATTATTTGCGGCGAAAGAAATTCAATAACAAAATCATATAAACACGAAGAACTTGAAGAATTTGGAATAGGCGCAGAACAAAACCCCAACTATTGGAATGCCGTTATCCGTCAAGGTTTGATTCTTCATTTTATTGATAAAGATATTGAAAATTACGGATTGCTGCGCCTAAGCGAAAAAGGTTACGAATTTTTGGAAAAACCATATTCGCTAATGCTTACACGCGACCACGAATATGCCGAAGGCGATGAAGACGACGATTTGTTCGGCACAAAAAGCGGCGGTGGCGGCGCTGCCGACGAAGAACTATTTGCAATGCTTAAAGATTTGCGAAAATCAATTTCAAAAAAATTAAACCTTCCGCCGTTTGTACTTTTCCATGATACGTCGCTCGAAGATATGGCAACACAATATCCCGTAACGATTGACGAACTTAAAAACTGTCAAGGAGTGGGCGAAGGAAAAGCAAAAAAATACGGACAGGAATTTGTTGAACTCATAGAAAAATATGTTGAGGAAAGAGAAATTGAACGCCCTCAGGATATGGTTATTAAATCGATGGGATACAAATCGGGAGCAAAAGTTTTTGTTATACAAAGTATAGACCATAAATTGCCGCTTGACGAAATTGCTCAAGCAAAAAATATTGAAATGGACGAACTGCTTACCGAAATTGAAGCCATAGTAAGTTCAGGAACAAAATTAAACATTGACTACTATATCAATTATACTATCGACGACGATAAACGCGATGAAATTTATGACTATTTCCGCAACGAAGCCACAAGCGAATCGCTTGAAGATGCTATGAACGAACTCGATGGCGACTATACCGAAGAAGAAGTACGATTGATGAGAATAAAATTTATGTCGGAATTTAATTGATTTTTAAGTTCTAATATAAAATTAAAAAAATATAATAATTATTTATAAAATCGTAATTTAATATGATGTACGTTCGCCCAAAAAAATCACTCGGACAACATTTTTTGCACGACAGGCAAATTGCAGAACGCATAACGCAAAGCATTGATGACAATACAAAATCGCTGCTCGAAATTGGCGCAGGAACAGGAGTGCTTACAGAATTTTTGCTCGAAAAAAATATTGATTTTAAAGCAGTAGAAATCGATAGAGAATCAATAGCATTTTTGCGAAAAACTTTTCCTGATATTAAAAATAAACTTATCGAAGGTGACTTTCTGCAACTCAATGTACGCACTATATTCGACAAACCGTTTAGTGTTATCGGAAATTTGCCTTACAATATTTCATCGCAAATATTTTTTAAAATTCTTGACGAAAAAAATTATATTACCGAAATGGTTTGCATGATTCAAAAAGAAGTGGCAGAACGAATAGCCGAAAAACCCGGTTCAAAAACTTACGGAATTTTAAGCGTTTTGATACAGGCATTTTATGATGTAGAATACCTTTTTACTGTTCACGAAAACGCATTTACGCCGCCGCCAAAAGTAAAATCGGCAGTAATTAGACTTACCCGAAACGCCACACAGCACTTAGATTGCGACGAAATTCTTTTCAAAAAAACAGTAAAAGCAACATTCAATCAACGGCGCAAAACCATTAAAAATTCGTTGAAATTAATTACAGGCGACAAAATAATTCCCGAAAATCGTTTTTTAACATTACGCCCCGAACGACTAAGCGTGTCAGACTTTGTAGAACTTACTAATCTTGTAGAAAAATTGTGATATGTAGTAGCAAACATTAATATAATACAAAATTTAAATCCCAATTTTACCTGTAAACTAAAACTTCTCCAACTTCAAACAGACTTATGACTTACAACTTACGACTTACGACTTACAACTTACAACTTACAACTTACGACTATGCAATAATTGATTGCTTTTACATTATGAATTTTATCTTTTTAACACTTATTGAAAAAAATTTTGTCCCATAATTTACATTATGTTGAGTTTTAAATTAAATGAAATCAGTGTATTATATGTTTTAGGGTATTACAAAAACACATTGTTCAATTTGTAAGGTATTAAAAAATAAGTTAAATTTGCAGCAAAATTAACATAATGTAAATTATGGGACAAAAAATTATTATTAATGCAACTTTTAATATTTTAATGTAAAACAAAATCAGTATGAAGAACTTTTTAATTCTTTTTGCTTGTCTGTTTGTAGGAGTATCAGTTTATGCTCAAACAAAAACAGTAACGGGTAAAGTAATTGGAGGGGATGACAAACAGGGTATCCCCGGAGCTACGGTTTTGGTTAAAGAAACCAAAAAAGGAATCGCGGCTGACATTGATGGTAACTACTCAGTTGAGGTTACCAAAGGGCAGACGCTACTATTTTCAGCAATAGGCTACTCAGAGTTAGCCGTTGTTGTAGGAGATGACAATCGAATTAACGTAACACTACCCGTTAGTTCAACCGTATTAGACGAATCTGTGGTTATTGGTTATGGTACACAGAAAAAGGAAAATCTGACAGGGGCGGTAGCTTCTGTTAATGTAGAAAAGACACTGGCAAGCCGTCCTATTGCCGACGTTGGACGTGGATTGCAGGGCGCTGTGCCGGGGCTTACAATACGAGTAGCAAGCGGAGAAGTTGGTTCTGATCCTATTATGCGTATTCGTGGATATAGTAATTCGCCTAACGGACAGAAAGATAGTCCTCTTTTACTTGTTGATAACGTAGAAATTCCAAGTATTCAGTTAATTAATCCTTCTGATATAGAATCAATTTCTGTATTAAAGGATGCTGCATCTGCTTCAATTTATGGCTCTAAGGCAGCCGCAGGAGTTATATTGATAACTACTAAAAAAGGAGCAAAAAAAGAATCTGTAACAGTTACCCTTGATTCAAACATTGGTTGGGAAAATCCTACCAAAAGAATTGAAATGGGCGGAATTGATGCTTTGGAATATTCCTTACTTGCGGCAGAACGCGCCGGTGGCAATATTACTGGATTATTTTGGAAAGTGGACAGAACAAGCTATGAAAGAGCTAAAGCATGGCAGACTACATACGGAAAGACAGTTAAAGCGACAGATCCAATGGTATATAACCGCGACTGGTATATGAGCGGTGCAAATATGATGGGTGTGCGTACATACGATCCTTATGAAGTAATGGTAAGAGAATGGGCGCCATCTACAAACAACTCGCTTTCGGTTAGTGGTTTAAGTGGCAAAACGTCTTATAGTTTAGGTTTAGGATATGTACGACAAACAGGAATGATGAAAGCAGCAAAAAAAGATGATTTTACCAGATACAATCTAAGTTTAAACTTATCTACCGAAGTAAATAAATTTCTTACCATACGCGGCGGAGCAATGTATTCGGATAGAAACAAACGCTATCCCGCAGCAGATGCTACACAAGCCGATCCTTGGTATTATTTGTACAGATGGAATCCTATAACTCCTGTTGGTGTTGAAGCCAACGGAATGCCATTGAAAGGCGCTTACCTTGAAACAGCAAATACAATTACTGCAAATCAACAAAATATTTATTATAGTGTAAATTTGGGTGCAACTGTTAATTTCACAAAAGATTGGGATGTTAAAGTAGATTTTAATCACTACCAAGACAATCGCAGTTATAACTTTGCAGTACCTAATTTTAAAGCTTTGGATACATGGGGAAGCACAAAAGCTCCTGAAATATGGACTGACAGCAATGGCGATGCAATATATGTAGATGATGCTGGCAATATTGTTAATGATGGCGGAGTTATCGCTTACAAATTGGCTGAAATTGAATATAATTTTCCGGGAGGTACAAATCCTGCGCCTTATATCAGTAAAACACGAAGAGAAACAGCAGACAATACATTTAATGCGTATTCAACGTATAAATTAAATTTAGGCTCTGAATTACAACATAGATTTGAACTTATGGTGGGTACAAGTCTTCACACAAACGAATATGATGAAATTATAGCCAGAAAAGGTAATTTAACTGATTTTGAAAATCCTCAGTTCAGTTATGCTTACGGCGATCCAACTTTAACAGGCAATGCAAACTGGAGTTCGGACGTAGGATTTTTCGGACGTCTTAAATATTCGTTCAACGACAAATATTTGGTAGAAGTCAATATGCGTCGCGACGGAGCATCTGCATTTCCTAAAAATCTTAAATGGAACTCATATCCTTCATTCTCGGCAGGCTGGGTTATTACAAACGAAAGTTTTATGGAAAAAATAAAACCAATATTGAGCTTTGCAAAAGTAAGATTATCGTGGGGAGCGTTGGGAGACGTATATGTGTCGAACAGTATTTATGTACCCACAATGACTTATAGTGCAGGAAGCTGGCTAAGAGAAGGTGCGGATGCAAAATATAATGTATACAGTACTCCCGGCTCTGTTGATAAAACCGTATCATGGCAAAGTTTGGAAACATTGGATTTTGGTGTGGATTTACGATTTTTCGACAGTAAATTAGGTGTTACATTTGACTGGTTTCAAAAATATACCCGCGATATGATTATTGGCGCAGATACAAGAGCCGCAACATTCGGAACAACCGTTCCACTTGGAAATCACGGCGAAATGAGAACTCGCGGATGGGAACTTTCTTTGGATTTCCATCATCGTTTTGCTAACGGAATTGGAATTAATGCTTCAGCATCTTTGGCTGATGCAACAGCCGTTTGCACCAAAGCCGCCGATTATTTAACTCCAAAAGATGGCAGAGGTATTGCTGCAAACTGGGTTACAGGAGCGCGTTACGGCGATATATGGGGTTATGTAACCGACAGATTATACCAAAAAGATGATTTTGTATATAATGCTGATGGCACTATAAGAAAAGTAGTTATAATTATTGATGGAGTTTCGAGAACAACCAATATGTTAGCCGGAAATAATCCTGATTATCAGGCACGTCTTGAAGCTGGTACATTTTTATTTGGACCCGGAGATGTAAAATATGTTGATTTGAACGGAGACGGATATATTACTCCCGGACTCGGCACATTTGGCGATCCCGGCGATAGAAAAGTAATAGGAAATTCAACTCCTCGTTATGAATATGGTTTTACTTTCGGAGCTGATTGGAAAGGATTTGACTTATCGGTATTTATACAAGGAGTAGGAAGCCGCGATATGGTTGGCGATGGTAACCTTGTTGTTCCCGGATATAATACAAGCGAAGGTGCTATGTCGCAAGCTATTGCCGGCAATTTCTGGAGAGAAGATCGCACAGATGCTTTCTATCCTCGTCCTTGGAATCTCGGAGGTACAGCAGGCGCTACTGTTAATAGTTTTAATTATCAGATACAAACACGTTATTTACTTGATATGGCTTATACACGTATTAAAAATATAACATTTGGCTATACTTTGCCCAGCCAATTATTGAAAAAAGTATTTCTAAACAAGGCTCGCTTTTATGTATCTCTCGAAAATTTCTTTACTTTCGACAACTTGCACGGCTTGCCGATAGACGTAGAAGAAGTATCAGGTTATTCTATGCTTAATTCATCAAATTACAACTATAACCGTACAGGTATGGGAACACCAACTTATAAAACGGTTGCAATAGGCGTTAATTTAACATTTTAAACTTTAAAAAATAAATATAAAATGAAATCAAAAATAATAATATTTCTTTCTGCAACCTTGATGTTATTTTCAAGTTGCGAGGATTTTCTTGATAGATCTCAATTAACACAAAAAGATGATGAGAACTATTGGAAAAGCGAAACAGATTTGCGTTTTTACAGCTATCAGTATTATACTAACTATTTTGTTGGCTATTCATTAGCATGGGGCGGTAATTACATAACTATGGCTCCTATGGTAGGTTTGCTTACCAATGATGATATTATGGTTAATGGTGTTCAACGCGAATTGGAAGTTACTGTTCCAAGCAGCAGAGGTGGTACATCGATGACAGGTGATTTGCTGGATTCATATACAGGACCTAACTGGAACTTTTCGTGGGTAAGAAAATCAAATTTAATGATAAACCGTATCAATACCCGAATGGATTTTCTATCTGCCGAAGCAAAAAATCACTGGCTTGGCATTGCACGCTTTTTCAGGGGTATGGAATATGCTAACTTGGTTAGAGTATTTGGAGATGTGCCTTTCTACAACAAAGAACTTGATTATAACGACTTGGACGATATTTACAAACCCCGTACTCCACGCAACGAAGTAATGGACTCTGTGTATAACGATTTAAAATTCGCTATCGCCGGCGTAAGATTATTGGATGTGTCGGATAAACAAGATGTAAATCGTTATATTGTTGCTGCTTATACTTGCCGTTTGATGTTGTGCGAAGCAACATGGCAAAAATACTATTACAATAATAACGAAAGAGCAAAAAAATTCTTGGAATTTGCAATAGAAGCAGGCGACTTTATAATAACAAGCGGTAAATATTACATTAATACTGATTATCGTAAATTGTTTGGCGGCGACGATCTTGCAAACGACAAGGAATGTCTTTTATATCGTGTCTACAAAGATGTAGCCGATCCTGATATTTATCATTGCGTAGCTACATATTGTAATATGCGCGAAAGTATGTCGGCAAATGCAAATCTTGATTTGGTAAAAGCCTTTATATGTCAGGATGGACAACCATATCAATCTTCTGGGTTGACAAACGCAACTAAATTTGATGTCGATAATTTGGTTAAAACACGCGATCCGCGTTTTGAAGCTACATTCTGGAATAAGCCAACTCCAAAAGCTACATCTGCGGCTTTATATACTTGTAAATTTATTGATAGAGCAGGCTCTGAATTAGGAGGAGCTACTAACAGTGCTTTGCCTACCAAATATGCAGGTGCAACAAATGATAACGATGCCCCTGTAATGCGTTATGCAGAAGTGTTGCTAAACTGGATTGAAGCAAAAGCAGAATTGGCAACTCTTGGAGGCGCGGCTGTTATTCAAAACGATATAGATATATCTATAAACGTAATACGCAACAGACCTCTTGCTGCCGAAGCAGTAGCAAAAGGAATTCAGAAAACCACACCGATGTCATTATCAAGTCTTCCTAATGATCCTGATCGCGATCAAAGCGTTCCTGCTTTAATTTGGGAAATTCGTCGCGAACGCCGTATGGAATTGTTCTGGGAATATTCACGTCTTGTAGATTTACGCCGTTGGAAAAAACTGGAATATTTGGATGATACTCAAAATTCTGATTTGTTAATGGGAGTTTGGGTTGATGTTCCTGCCGAATTACCTGCCGAAATAAGAGCGGATAATGCAGGAAAATTAGCTGTTGTAAATACAGCAGGCGACAAAATTGTTTATGATGGAACCAACGCTTCTCTGATGGTTGGATATTACAGTCCTGCTACGGTTAAAAATCGTACAAGAAAGTTTTTAGATGTTCCCGGAGTAAATGTATATCTTGCGCCGATTGGAGAAACTAACATAAACAGTTATACAATCAAAGGCTATGAACTTAAACAAACAGAGGGTTGGGGAAATTAAATATTTAAATTTATTAATTTTAGCACATTTGAAATATGAAAAATATATATAAATACATAAGCCCATTTGCAATTATTTTTTGCGCAATGGCAATAATTATGGTTTCGTGCAAAGACGACGAAACCTATGGTGAATCTCCCGATTTAACGTATATCAAAAATATCAAAATTTTGAACGGCGGACTTACAGGAGATTCTATTATAATAGGTAAAGTAGATGAAATTAACAAAGAAATTACTTTTCCTAAATTAGACAAATTGACAAACCTTTCTAATGTTAGGTTTTCAGCCGAATTACCTACCGGAGCTAACTTCGATAAAGAAACATACAATTTTACCATAAATGTAGATGACGGCGAAACTCAATCAAAGCAAATTATATCTGTTGTTAACGGCAAAAGGAAACGCGAATATAATACAACTATACGCTTAAAAGTACCTGCTTTTGGAGCAGATTTTTCTCAAGTTAAGAAATACGACTTTTCAAGCTATCCCGATTTAAGTGCAGCTAATACTCGTAATCTTGATATGGACACTACTCATGTTTTGATAGTTTCGCGTGATCCTACCGGACCTCATTTGCTTAAAATATCAGATTTAAAAACAGGTACAATAGCACCTATCGTGCTTGATTTGTCAGGAGTAACGGGAGGAACATTTGCTTACAGTTCAGGACATCTGTCGCATGGACATATTTACATTGTTAATTTAGCAGGCGTAACAGGTGAATTGAGTATTTATCACTGGGAATCACCTTCGGCAGTGCCTACAAAAATATTTGCGGGAATAGCAAATACATTTGGCGTTGCTGCTGGACGTCATGGAGATGATATGTCATTGGATCTTAATGAAGACGGCGATGGATATATCTTTTTAGGTAATAACCAAAGCACTACAACAAGCAATGGTGTTTTACGAATAAAAGTTACTGCATTCACAACATTGTCGGAACCAACTCCTCTTACAATGCCTGCCGCAGGCGGTATGTGGTCGAATTATAATCTTGTTGATGAAACTACCGATGAATATGTTTACACAGGTCCTTCGGGTCCAATAGTATTGGTTGGCGTAGGCGGAAATCCTATATATAAAATGGCTGACAATGGCACTACTTTTACCAGAGCCTCTGATGCCCATATAGTAAGTTACAACCAAAAACGCTACTTAGGATTAACAACAGGAAGCCCCGGTGGTACAGGTGCTGAAAATGCTATGTATATTTACGATATCACCAAAGGTGCAACTACAAAAGAAGCCCTTGAATTGTTTGATGCTGGAAGTAAACCAATAGAATACAGATTTGGACTTTCCGGTGGCGGTAATAGTTCTGTGTATTGTGCAAATTTTGCTTTTGCAAAAGCGGCAAAGTTTTTGTATGCACTTGGTGGCTCTCCTTATGGTAGCGGTTTTGTTGTACTTGAAATTCCCATAGCAACAGACGAAGATAATTTTTATGATGAATAATAAATTATGACAAAAATATTAAATGTTATATATAAAATAATAAGATTATGACAAATAAATTAAAATATTTATCAATATTGGCAGTAATTACGCTGTTTTTTGCAGCTTGCCACGATAAAAAAGAAGAAGTGATAGAACCGCCTGTTGTTGAAGAAAACGTTATTCCCAAACCCGAATTACGCGGCGTTTGGATGGCTACAACAACAGATATAGACTGGCCTCTCGGAAGACACGATGAAGCCTCGCAAAAGCAATTGTATATTGATTATCTTGACAAATTTGTAGAAACCAACATCAATACAATATTTTTCCATGTGCGCCCTAATGCAGATGCTT
>JAITPP010000193.1 GCA_031289385.1 Prevotellaceae bacterium
ACTTATTTGTTGATTTGAGATAAGCACGCAGATAAAAAAATAGTGGTTAATGATTAATGATTAATGGTTAATAGCGATTAAATACTTATTTGTTGATTTGAGATAAGCACGCAGATAATGCAGATAAAACGGATTTACACAGATTTTTTTTGGGGTTAAAATATTTGTTCTTTGTTCTTGATTCTTGATTCTTTGTTCTTTTTATATTTTTTCTACCTTTGCAAAAAATAAAAAAGAATGAATATAATTCTCGAAATTGATAAGTTAAGCAAGCATTTCGGACAGTTGGTTGCCGTTGACGATATTAGTTTTTCGGTTGAAAAAGGAAATGTTTACGGACTTTTGGGACCTAACGGCAGCGGCAAAACTACAACATTAGGAATGATTCTTAATGTTGTAAATCCCACAAAAGGTACGTGGCGTTGGTTTGGCGAGGCTCATAATTACAATTCGCTGAGAAAGATAGGCGCAATAATCGAGCGTCCCAATTTTTATCCTTATCTGTCGGCGGCAAAAAATCTTGAAATAGTTGCAAACATTAAACAAGTTCCGTTTTCGCGAGTAGATGAAAAATTGGAAATGGTAGATTTATTACATCGTAAACACGATAAATTTTCGGCATTTTCGCTGGGAATGAAACAACGACTTGCAATTGCCGCTGCGCTGCTAAACAATCCCGAAGTGCTTATTCTTGACGAGCCTACCAACGGACTCGACCCGCAAGGAATAATAAAAATACGCGAAATAATACAACAAATTGCCGACATCGGAACAACAATTATTCTTGCAAGCCATTTGCTCGACGAGGTTGAAAAAGTGTGTTCGCACGTGGTTGTGCTTAATAAAGGGAAAAGCATTTATTGCGGCGCGGTTGAAAATATGTCGAACGAACTCGGATATTTTGAACTTGGAACAACAAATATCGCCGAACTTGTGAATATTCTTGAAAAAATGCCGCATTTCGAAAAAATTGTATGCAAACAAAACCTCATTACCGCAACTTTAAACGCCGATTTGGATGCCGAAGAACTCAACAAAACGCTTGTGGAACATGGAATTTTTCTAAATCATTTGGTAAAACGCAAAGACAATCTCGAACAACAATTTCTTAATCTTATAAAAAAACAAAACTGATGTTACGATTATTAAAATTAGAATGGAATAAAATATACAGTTACAAAACAGCACGAATATTTACAATTCTGTATTTTGTTTTACTTGCCTCGATGGGATTTTTGGTAGTGATAATAAAACCATCGATAGGCGGAATATCGCTTAATTTGGCGCAGTTGGGCGCATATATTTTTCCGTATGTATGGCAAAACATATCGTACTTTGCCGATTTCGGCTCTATATTTTTGGCGATAATTATAATTACAAATATTACCAACGAATACACGTATCGAACTATAAAACAAAATCTTATTGACGGTTTAACAAAAAAAGAATTTTTGTTGTCGAAATTGCTTGTAAGTTTAATTTTTGCAGGCTTGTCAACACTGTTGGTTTTTATTACCTGTTTGGGATTGGGCTTGATTTACACAAAAAATCCCGTATCGGTTTTTACAGGCGCAGAATTTGTGTTGGGATATTTTCTGAAATTGAGCGTATTTTTTTCGCTTTGCACTTTTCTGGCGTTTTATGTTCGCAAGTCGGGATTTACTTTTATGCTGATATTTTTATGGCGAATCGCCGAACTTATTTTGTTGGGAATCGAGCGTTTTAATTCAAATTCAACATCATTTTTTCTATCAAATTTATTTCCGGCAAATGCAGCTGCAAAATTATTACCATTTCCCAATATACAATTTCAAAATTTTATGACGGGAAAGACAGTTTTTTCATTATCCGAATTTCCCGCCGAATACTGTTTTGTGGTGATTGCGTATATTTCCGTTTTTATATTTTTATCGTACCGATTGCTGAAAAACAGGGATTTGTAGTTGGGGATAGTCGTTAGTATTTAGTCGTTAGTATTTAGTCGTTGGTATTTTTATTTATACTGCGCTCGTTTATAATTTTAAAATTATTTAATCTGTTATAAACAAATGAAACTTAATAATCAAATCCTTTATTGCCCGCACCTAACAACTGCTGTATCTGATAAATATGTGTAAATTAAATTCATTATATTAAGTGGAAAATACAAAACTATTTTCCATGTGCTACTTTTAATATTTTACAATCTTTTTTTTGTATTTCAATATATGCAGCCCCGCCTTTATTGGTTTTTAACGTTCCTTGCACTATCCATACATTATCTATTAACTCTGCGTTGAATGGCTTTTCGTATTCTATAACATCACCATATATTGGATACCAAATAGTTTCTGCTATTTTTATTGCCGTTTCTTCATCCGGAACAAATCCCTTTTCTGGTATGTAACTAAAATTTTTTGAATATAGATAGTTATATCCGACAAATAATACTACTACTAATAGTGATATTATTATAAAAATTCTTCTATGTTTCATTATTATAAATTTATTAATTTTCAATTTGTTATATTTACCACGTTTAAGTAATAAAAACAACCTTTTACTTTTGCAAATTTAATAATAAAAGTTCATAAAACATTAAAAAATTAATTTTGGGAGATTATTAACTTTATTCTTTTCCATTGTAAAAGTTACTTTTAACAGTTGAATTTTAAAAAATATTTTTTATTTTCAAAATAAAATACTATTTTTGTAAATCAATAAACTTAAAAACAATGAAATGTAAATTGTGTATATTGATTTTTTTGTTGCCGATTTTGATGAATGCTCAAATTGCAGAAGATTTTGAATCGCGCAATATCGGCAGTTGGAAGCAAACGCCCGAAAACCGTTGGGCTGCCTCGCAAACGGATGCTATTGAAGGCAATTTTTCGTTAAAACATATTTTTGATAATACCGCAACAGGATACGACAGAATTTCTACACCCGTTGAAAACATTGACGTTTCGACAGGCGATGTTAGGTGGAAATTTTTAATACGACACGGATATAATCCATCGTCATCAAACTTTTGGGCGGCATTTTTGATGAGCGATAAAGATGCGGAAATGATGATGAAAGACAGTGCGGTGAATGCTTATGCGATTGGCGTTAATCTAAACGGCAGCAACGATTCTGTCTATCTTTATAAAATCACAAACGGCGTTGTAAGTCAGCTTATAAATACACATATTAATTGGGAAACAAATATAAAAACCACAGGAAAAGCCGCAATAGAAGTAACGCGAAAAACAAACGGCGAATGGCGCGTACGCATTGACGAAACAGGGAGTTTTGATAATTTTGAAGATGTCGGAACGCCTGTAATTGATAATACTCACAGCAATTTTAATCATTTCGGATTGCTTTACACTTACACTTCGAGTGCCGATCAACGCCTTTGGTTTGACAGACTTACAATCACTTCGAGTGCATTGCCTGCGCAAATTTTAAGCATAAATAAATTAAGCAAAACACAACTTTCGATATCAATAAGCAAAGCGGTGGAAAGTGTCGAAAACATAAGTCTGACAAGCCAAAGCGGCGAAAATATAAATATAATTTCAACAAATATTGAAGGGCAAAATTTCGATAAAATTATTGTAAACACCGAACTTTTGCACGGACGAAAATTTACAATTTTAATAAACAATATAACTGATAACGACGGCATTACAACAAACTTAAACAAAACGTTTTTTATTGATAATTTTGATTACGGCGATATTATTTTCAACGAAATAATGTTTCGTTCCGAGCCCGTTGCAGGCTTGCCAAACAGAAAATATATCGAACTTTACAATCGCACGCCTTATTCAATAAATTTGGGCGAATGGAAAATTTTGTACGGAACAAGCGGCGAATCGCGAATTTCTGCCGACAGCATTGCCGCCAATTCGTATGTTATTGTCTGCACATCAAGCGCAGTAGCCGATTTGTCGCCTTACGGAAAAGTTATTTCTGCCGTTTCGTTTCCGTCGTTGACGTATTCGGGACAAAATTTGCGGCTTATCGACAAAGAAAATACACTCGTATCGGCAGTTAATTATTTGCCTGATTGGCACAGCGATACAAGTAAAATAAAAGGAGGTTGGGCACTCGAAAAAATAGATTTTGATAATCTTTCGGAATTAAGCAATAATTGGAAATCGAGCAATGATGCGCGGGGCGGAACTCCGTGTCAAAAAAACTCTGTGTTTGATGAAAATCGCGACACCGAACCGCCCGTTCTTTTGCAATGGGAAATTATCGACAACAATAAGCTGCAACTGCATTTCAACGAGCCTGTAAATACAGAAATCGCATCGCAAAACGAAATTTATTTTGTTGATAATAACATTGGAAATCCTGTAAACGCTATTGCCGAATATAATTTGGTAACATTAATTTTTGTTGATACCATTGAGATTGGCGTTATTTATAATCTTGCAATACAAAATATTTTTGCCGACCTTGCCGAAAATAATCTTATTGATTTTACTATGAATTTTGGGAAAATGCACAAGCCTCAAAACGGCGATATTATTGTAAATGAAGTGCTTTTTAATCCCTATCCTAATGGTGTTGATTTTGTTGAAATTTATAATCGTTCGCAAAAAAATATTAATTTAAATGATTTATACGTGGCAACACTCAACAAAACTACGGGTTTGCTGCAAACGATATATCAAATTTCATCGGAAAACTATTTTTTGCAACCTGCTAATTTTGCAGTGCTTACAACCAACGCCGAAATTGTAATGCAACAATATTTTGTGCAAAATCCGAATGTGATGATTTCAATGGCGAAACTTCCAACCTACGCCAACACCGACGGAACTGTTGTACTGCTTGACGAACAACAAAATACGATTGATGAATTTTCATACAACGAAAAAATGCACTTCAAATTTTTGACAAACGTAAAAGGCGTTTCGCTCGAACGCACAAGTTACGAAAAACCTACAAACGACGCCAATAATTGGCATTCGGCATCAAGCGATGCCGGATACGCAACGCCTACTTACAAAAATTCACAAGCCGAATTTCAACACGAAAATTACGGTTTTGATATTTCGCCAAAAACATTTTCGCCCGACAGCGACGGCTTTGATGATGAATTGATAATCAATTACACAATGCCAGAATCGGGCTACATTGCCAACATAAAAATTTATGATTCGCAGGGACACCGAATTGCCAATATACAAAACAACGCTCTGCTTGGCACGCAAGGAAATTTTACATGGAACGGACTCGACAACAAAAATAAAAAAGTAAACGTCGGCATTTATATTGTTTATATTGAATATTTTAACCTGCAAGGCAAAGTTACACAAGAAAAGAAAACATGCGTTGTTGCGGCACGAAGATAGAGGAGTTGGAAAGTTTTTAAAGTTTATAAAGTTATAAAGATTTTTCAAATCAACAAATTAACAAAAAATCTGCGTAAATCCGTCGTATCTGCGTTATCTGTGTGCCTTTTCAAATCAACAAATCAAATCAACAATTTCTCAACCCGTTTTTCGGTTTCAATATTTTAAAAAGCAATGCAAAACTCACTAAAAACATTGCCGCATATATGACTATGAGCCAAAAATTGTTTATTCCGTAAATTTCGGTGGCTGTTGCGTCAAAATCGTAGCCTAATTTTTCGCAGTAGTAATAATATACATATACGGCTAAACCGTTGTTTACAAAATGTATAAAAATACACGGAATTACTGAACGTGTTTTCCAATAAATCCAGCCCAAAAAACAGCCTATAACAAAAGCCGAAAATCCTTGCCATGGGTTTAAATGTATTACCGCAAATATTAATGCCGCCCACAAAATTCCCGCTCGTGGCGATATGTTTTTTATCAGTCCTTCGCAAATTATTCCGCGACAAATAATTTCTTCCAGCACAGGCGCGGCAACAACAACCGTAAGTATTGCAGGTAAACTTGATTTCATGGCTTCTTCTAACGCCTTTTTCATGCTTGGCGATATTTCCGGTAAAATCATTGTACCTATAATATCGGTTAATCCGCTTAAACCGATTATTGCAGGAACAACAAGCACATAAACCCATGCGGAAACTTTGGCTTTGTAACAAACAAACGGTTTGTCGGCAATTTTATTTTTTAAATAAAATGCAGTTGAAACCAAAAAACCAAGTGCAAACACGTATTCAATCAATGTTATAATATCGGCGTCAATATTTGCTGCTTTTAATATTATGCCCAAAAATACCGCCACTGCTAATATCGGCATAAAAAATAATACCAAAAACCACGATTCTTTAAGATTCGGATAAAAATGTTTTTGTGTCGGATTTTCTTGTAAATAGTTGTTTTCCATAATTATATTTTTTAATGTTCATCCTATTCCTTTGTTTTTTCGATATATACACTTCCTTTGCCTTTTCCTAACATTATTAAAAATCGTTCATCACGCATATATTGCAAATCTTTTTTCAACGTACCGATTGGCACATTTGAAAATTGAATAGCCAAATCACTAACCTTTACAGGCTGATTTTTAACAATATAATCTTTTATTTGCTTCTGTCTGTCGTTCAGATAGCCTCCTTTGGATTTGAATACATCATATTTTTGTTCTAATTTTTGAGTCAAAGTTTTTAGACTTTCCAAAAAGAATATCAACCACTTATCAATCAATTCTTTTTCTGTATTGCGATTGCGTTGAGCGTCCATCAGCACTTCATAATAGTTTTTTTTGTTTTGCTCTATATGATTTTCAAAAGATATGTATTGAATAAATGCGTAGCCAAATTGCAACAGACAGAGCGTTGTAAGCAATCTTGACAGTCTTCCGTTACCATCTTGAAAAGGGTAAATACTTAGAAAATCATAAATAAAAACCGCGATAACTATCAATGGATGAATGTTTTTTTCTTCCAATTGGGTATTTACCCATTTTATCAATTCGTGCATTTCACTTTCTACCAATGCGGGTTCGGTTGTCGCAAAAATAGTGCGCTGCTCGCCTATGGGATAGGTTGCCACCACCTTATTAGACAGGTGTTTATATCCGCCTCTGTGTCGTTCGTCTTTATTGCTGTGTTTCAATAATAATTGGTGTAGTTGTTTGATATAACTTTCGGATAATTTTATATCGGCAGAATGGGCGTAAATCAATTCCAATACTTCATAATACCCAATAACTTCCTGCTCGTTGCGGGTTTGCATTTTGGTTATTTTGATATTATTTAAAAGTTCCTGTATCTCTTTGTCAGTCAGCGTTGCCCCTTCAATTCGGGTAGAAGAGCCGATACTTTCAATAGTCGCAATTTTTCGTAATTCTTTTAAGTAACGATTTTCTCGTTGCTCAACAATATTCCACTTGCCTTTAAATCCGTCTATAAGCCCAATTAGTTGCATAACTTTTTGAGTTGTTGCAAAATCAAAGTTCAATTTTCCGATGAATTTATCCATATTTTATCTGTATTTTATCCAAAAAACTAAAATACAAAGATACAAAATACTCATATAATATCCATATTTTATCTGAAAATAATTTCATTTATCTTTTTTTAATTTTTTACATCACTCCTAAAATAAAAGTTATCAGAAACGGCACAAGAATTGTAATTATCGTTCCGCTGAAAACCGAAATTATTGCATAATTTTTGCCTACGCTCGAAGTTATTATCGGCAAACACGTGTCCATTGATGTTGCTCCGGCGGCGGCTATGGGTGCTATTTTTCCAAAATATTTTGCAATAAGCGGAATAAATAAAAGTCCGATAATTTCGCGTGCAATGTTTGTGAGTAAAGCGATTGTGCCGAGCGTTTCGCCGCGAATTTCGGTAATATAAATACTCGAAAGACTGTAATAACCAAAGCCAGAGCCTATTGCCAGCAAATCGGAAACAGGCATATCATTTATAAATATCGAAAATAAAATCACGCCGACAAAAGTGCCGATAACGGTTGTAAACGGAACAAGCAATATTTTCACATGTAATGTTTTTATTAAAGCAAGTGTTTTATTAAATTCTGCACCAATGCAAATTCCTATCAACAACATTTGCAAATAAAGAACGTATAAAGTAAAATCGTTATCCAACAACGTTTTTGGAATAATTTGCAACTGAGCGCAGACAATGCCCGCTACAAAAAACAGGACGGCAATGATACTGTTTTTCATTAGTCGGATTTTATTTTTTTGAAAAATATTTTATACAAAAACCAAGCGCAAACAACGCTTCCCGCAACCGCCGCAATTGCAATTCCAATCGACAACAATCCAAGATTTGAAATATTTTTCATTACCGCATCGTTTTTACCAACAGATAATCCCAACGAAAAAAGCAATAAAAAAATCACAAAACCGCAAAGTTTTTCTGCTGTGCGAATAAATTTTATTCTCGATTTTAATATATAACCTGCCACACAGCCAATAATCATAATACCTATTACGTCAAACATAACAATTAGTTGATTGATTTTTTAATTTAATTTTGTAAATTTGCACAAAATTAAAATAATATAAACAATAAATTGTAAATAAAATGAAAAAAATTATGATTACAGCCTTATTTGGTTTGGCAATTGCAGCATGCAGCGGAGATAAATCCGAGTCGTGCGAAAATCCTTTTTTGTGTGAATACAACACTCCGTTTGGCGTGCCGCCGTTTGATAAAATCAAACCTGCGCATTTTATTCCCGCTCTCGACGAGGGAATTAAACAACAAAACGCCGCTATTGATTCTATAATCGGCAACACGGCGATTCCCGATTTTGAAAATACAATAGTCGCTTTTGAATTTAGCAGCGAACTTTTCGATAGAGTTTATCTTACTTTCGAAAATTTAAGGTCGTGCGATGCTACCAATTCGATTGACTCAATTTCAGAAGAGATAATAAAAAAAGTATCGCAGCAAAACACTGATGTTGTGCTTAATGCCAATTTATTTAATAAAATAAAACAGGTTTATGATAAGAAAAACGAACTTGGGCTGAACACAGAACAATTAATGCTGCTCGAAAAAACACACAGAAATTTTGTGCGCAACGGAGCAAATCTCAACGAAGAACAAAAAGAACGAATACGCGAAATAAACGAACGCCTGTCGCTGCTCGAACTTGATTTTGAAACAAAAGTGCGCAACGAAACCAACGCTTTTCAACTTGTTGTTGATAATATCGAAGATTGTGCAGGCGTAACACAATCGCTTATTGACGTTGCCGCCGAAACAGCAAAAGCCCGCGGGCTTGATGGCAAATATGTTTTCACGCTTGATAGAGCTTGTATTTTTCCGTTTCTGCAAACAGCAAAAAATCGCAATTTGCGCGAAAAAATATTTAAAGGATACATTTCACGATGCGATAATAACAATGCCGACGACGCCAAAAAAAATATAGCCGAACAGGTTTCTTTGCGAACAGAAAAAGCGCAGATTTTCGGTTATAAAAATTATGCCGAATATGTTCTTGAAGATAAAATGGCAAAAACGCCCGAAGCCGCAACAGAACTATTGTTGCAGATTTGGAAACCTGCGCTTGAACTCGCAAAAAAAGAAGCAGCAAACATACAAAGTATGATAAACGAAAGAGGCGAAAAAATTAAACTCGAACCTTGGGATTGGAGTTATTATGCCGAAAAAATTCGTGCTGCAAAATACGATTTAAACGAAGAAATGCTGTTGCCGTATTTCAGTCTTGATAACGTTTTGCAAGGCGTTTTTGATGTTACGCTGAAACTTTACGGATTGCAATTTGTAAAACGAACCGATATTCCCGTTTATCACAACGACGTTGTAGCGTATGAAGTGCAGGAATCAGACGGAAAACTTGTAGGAATTTTGTATCTCGATTTTTATGTTCGCCCCACAAAAGGCGTTGGCGCATGGATGACGGAATTTCGCACGCAACATCGCGCGTCTGTAAAAGATAAAAAAACTCTTGAAAATAAAATTGTAGATGTGCGCCCTATCGTTTCGCTCGTTTATAATTTTGCACGCCCAACAGCCGACAATCCATCGCTGCTGAATCTCGACGAAGTTTCAACCGTTTTCCACGAATTTGGACACGCCTTAAACGGCTTGCTTTCCGATTGCACATATCCGAGCGTAGCAGGCACAAATACGCCAACCGATTTTGTAGAATTGCCATCGCAAATAATGGAAAATTGGGCGTTTCTTCCCGAAGTTTTGAATATGTACGCACGGCATTACAAAACAGGCGAAGCGATACCGCAAAATTTAATTCAAAAAATTACCGAAAGCAATAAATTCAATCAAGGATTTAACAACGTCGAACTTGTTGCCGCATCGTTGCTTGATATGGCATATCACACCCGCACCGATGTTAAACAAATCGAAGATATTAATAAATTTGAAAGCGATGAAATGAAAAAAATAGGATTGATTTCCGAAATAGTTCCGCGCTATCGCAGCACATATTTTAAACATATTTTTACGGGAGGATATACCGCAGGATATTATAGTTATCGCTGGTCGGCAGTGCTTGACGCCGATGCTTTCGAGGCATTCAAAGAAAACGGATATTTTGATAAAACAACAGCAACATCTTTCCGCAAAAACATACTCGAACGCGGCTATACCGACGATTTGATGAAACTGTACGTAAATTTCAGAGGACACCTGCCAAACGCTTATGCCCTCTTGAAACGCGAAGGATTGCAGTAAATTAAAATATGACAAAAAGATTTGAATTTGATGCTGAAATAAAAAAAGTTCCCAATATTGACGGCGCTTATGTAGAAATTCCTTTTGATGTAAAAGCAACATTCGGAAAAGGAAGAGTACCCGTAAACGCAACATTTGATGGAGTTCCCTATCGTGGCAGTGTAGTGCGAATGGGAACTCCATGTCATATTATAGGGATACTGAAAGCCATACGAAACCAAATAAACAAACAAGCCGGCGACATTGTTCATGTAACTATTGAAGAAATAAGAGATTAGAAGTTACATGAAGTTAATTTGAATGTTCGTTTTCAAATCAACAAAAGCATTTTTTAAAACAGAACTTTGCATATCAGTGATTTAACTTTTATTTCGGTAATAAGGGGTATTATTTTGGGTTTGTTTCAGCTGTATTGTTTGGCTGCACGTATCCACTACCTGTCTGCATAAAACTTCGGGGCAAAAGTACAAATTGTTTTTTGAAAAACAAATTTCTGAATAATAATTATTTAGAAAAACCTTTTAGGGTAACACATTGTCAAAGCCGTGAAAAGTTTCGGTATCTTCTTCGTGTAGTTTGCTGTTGTATCATCAAGCAAATCAGGTGTTGGTGGTTCTGTTGATTTTTGAGAATAATTGGGTATTGGTTTTGTTATATTTGGGATATTAATCTTGCTAATATGCTTTCGATAAATTTTCCACGCAAAATAAATAATTGGCAAAAATAAAAGTATCACAGAGCCAACCGAACCAAAGCACTTTTTAAAAAGTGCTGCTATTGAATGAAAACGATTATAAAGGAAACCTGATTTGAAAAACATTTCGAAAAACACTGCAAGTCATAGAAATAGAGCAATATTTACTACGCGATTTTTTAAAAAGAGCATTTTCGCAAAAAAGCGACATTATCATATTTTCCAAATACTTTTAACCCAATAAGGAGTATTAAGTAAATGAGAAACAGCGAACTGATTTTGAATAAATAATACGCAACAATCGCAACTGCTGCAAGTAGAAGTAAAAATAATAATAATTTCTGAGGTTTTTATTTTTTTGTTTTCATCTTTTTTTGTTTTCTGTTCATCTGTTTTCTAAACTGACATTTACATTGTTAAATTTTAAAATAAAAAAGTTAAAATTTCACCTGAAAAGCACGGCACAATTCCTTAAAAACATCATCCGAATATAATGGTACTTCTATTGCTTTGAAGAAAGCGTTATCGGGTAATGACAGTAAAACTATTTGGCAATACTCGGTCATATCATTCTGTATTTCAGTTGGAAGTGCGTAAATACTTGCTGCA
>JAITPP010000034.1 GCA_031289385.1 Prevotellaceae bacterium
AACAGAAACGAAGAAATTATGGGACACAAGCCATTTCTGGTTTTAGCCGATTATCTCACCCGCAACGGCATAGCGGTTTTACGTTACGATGACAGAGGTTTTGGCGAATCGAAAGGCGATGCGCACAATGCAACAACCGAAAATTTTGCCGACGATGCCGAAGCCGCCGTAAATTATCTGAAATCGCGCAACGAAATCGACAAAACAAAAATAGGATTAATTGGACACAGCGAAGGCGGAATAGTTGCGCCAATGATAGCCGCAAAATCAGACGATATTGCGTTTATTGTTTTGCTTGCAGGCTCGGCAATTAAAGGTAGCGACTTATTGCTGCTGCAAACAGAATTGGTTTCAAAAGCAATGGGAACGCCCGATAGCGTTTTAAAACAAAAAGGCGAAATTAACAAAAAACTGTACAATTTCATTTGTAACATTGATGATGAACAGGAACGCAAAGCAAAAATAACGGAATATCTTAAAGAAACGATAAGCAAAACGCCTGAGATTTTTGAAGGACAAACCGAAGAACAAATTATTCCTGCAATTATAGAACAAACTAACGCGCCTTGGATAGTATATTTTGTGCGCTACAATCCCGCGCCAACATTAGAAAAAGTGAAATGTCCCGTGCTGGCAGTAAACGGAAGTAAAGATATGCAAGTGCCATCGAAAGTAAATCTTGACGCAATAAATGCAGCACTCACAAAAGGCGTAAATACCGATTTTAAATTGATAGAATTTGAAGAACTTAATCATCTTTTTCAGGAATGTAACACAGGCTCGCCAATGGAATATGCTGTTATTAAACAAACATTTTCGCCAACAGCATTAGAAGAAATTTCGAACTGGATAATTGCCAAAACAAAACCATAAAAATAAGAACAAATTAACAGTTGATTGTTAATAATTGTATTTTATTATTCAAATAAATCAATCATAACAAACAAATATACTGCGATGTATTGCATGTTTACATCGCAGTTTTATATTGTGAATTTATCATAAAAAATGTTTTTTTTACATAATTTTTTTATATCTTTATGCGATTATTAATCTTAATACTAAAAAATTATGGAAAGAGTTATTAAATCATACACATTGCATAATTTCAAAAGTATTCCGCAAATATCACATTTAAAAGATGAATTAATTAGAGATATAGAAATTGTAGGACGAGTTTTACCTTTCAAAACTAATAATTATGTTATAGACGAACTTATTGATTGGCATAATGTTGATACCGACCCAATGTTTACGCTCAATTTTCCGCGCCACGATATGCTGAAAAAAAAACATTATGATATTGTAGAAAAACTTTTGGACGAAAATGCCGACAAACAGGTAATAGAACAACGAATAAAAAAAATACGCTTGTCGCTAAATCCAAATCCTGCCGGACAGGAGCATAACGTTCCGTATCTTGGCGAAATAAAGTTGAAAGGTATTCAGCACAAATATCCCGAAACAATTTTGTTTTTCCCAAGTCAGGGGCAAACTTGCCACGCATACTGCACATTTTGTTTTCGCTGGCCTCAGTTTTCGGGAATGAACGAACTGAAATTTGCAATGAAAGAAACCGATTTGCTGTTGCGATATCTTACAATACACAAAGAAGTTAGCGACATTTTATTCACCGGCGGCGATCCAATGGTGATGTCGGCAGAAATACTTGCGATGTATATTCGTCCGCTGCTGAGCGATAAATTTAAACACATTCATTCGATACGAATAGGCACAAAATCGCTTAGTTACTGGCCCTATCGTTTTCTTAGCGATGCCGACAGCGATGCCATAATAAGTTTGTTTGAAGAAGTAAATGCAGCAGGCAAAAATCTTTCCATTCAAGCGCATTTTAATCATCCTGTTGAATTATCAACAATCGCTGTGCAGCACGCCATTAAACGCATCAGAGCAACAGGGGCGCAAATAAGAACGCAATCGCCGATTTTGAATCATATCAACGACAAACCCGAACTTTGGTCGCAGTTGTGGCGCAAACAGGTTGATTTGGGCTGTATTCCGTATTATATGTTTGTGCCGCGAAATACGGGCGCAAAACGTTATTTTGAATTGCCTTTGGAAAAATGCTGGGATATATACCGAAAGGCTTATCGCCGTGTTAGCGGAATTTGCCGAACGGTGCGAGGTCCAAGCATGAGCGATGTGGCGGGAAAAATACAGGTTTTGGGAATTCAAAAAGTGAAAGGCGAAAAAATTTTCGTGCTTCGTTTTTTGCAGGGGCGTAATCCGTTGTGGGTTGATATTCCGTTCTTTGCCAAATATGATGACCGTGCAACGTGGTTTAATCAACTGAAACCTGCTTTTGGCGAAGAAAAATTCTTTTTCGAAAATCAAAAATATGAGATAGCGACAGCAAAAAACGAGTTGTTGCTTGAATAAAAAGAAATCAGAACGGATAATTTATTGCAAAGTGAATTGAATTATTATCGCCGCTAAACCAGTCTTTCACTTTCACAAATCGATGATTGGGCAAAGCAGGGTCGTGAATTCTGAAACCCCAGTCAATTCTGATAGTAAACAAATTATTAATGTTAAATCGTGCGCCAATTCCTGTATTTGTTGCTATTGTTTTGAAAAAAGTATTAAATTCAAAACGTGCGCCTTTGCGGTTGTCGTCTTTATTTAGTGTCCAGATATTTCCCGCATCAAAAAACACAGCGCCTTCGAGCAGCCAAACAACTTTAAATCGCAATTCGGCATTAAATTCCAATCTAAAATCGGCAACCTGATTGGGAATTAAAAATATCGTATCGCGTTCAGCCGAGCCGGGTCCTATTGTTCGCACCTGCCAGCCGCGCATGCTGTTTGCTCCGCCTGCATAAAACATTTTTTCGAAAGGCAGCGATATTGAGTTTCCATAAGCGCGCCCAACGCCCGCAAAAAGCCGATAAACAAGTTTATTGTTTTTGTCGATAATTATATTTCGTGTAAACGTTGCATCTACTCTTGCGAATTGCGAATATCGGGTATTTAGAATAATATGTTTTCCGTCCGCATCTTTTTTCATCAATGTGTTAAACAGGTTCATAACATTTCCTGCAATGTCGAAATTCACACGAAAATAGTGCGTGCTTTTTGTGTATGTTTCGAGTTGGTTGGTGTGCGTAAAAGTAGTGCTTAGTCCGAGCGAAAAATAGTTTTCGTACAAACTTCTGACGTATGGGTCTTTACTTATTTTAGTATAAAAATCCTGACTTATATTTTTAAGTTGCACCGATTTCAGTTCAATAAGATTTAGCGTAAACCGCGAAAAATCAGATGAATTCCATTCGTATCCAAACGAAAGTCCTGCGATTGTGCGGGTATAAATATTTCGGCGTTGGTGCAGATAATTTGCCGCAAATCTTGTTTGAGGAATATTTTTCTGAAAATATTTAATTTGAACGGGCATAAGAAATTTTGGAATATTTAGCGATGTATTTATTCCAAATTCTATTGATTTTTTATAACCTTGTTTGTTACCGATTCTAAACTGATACATTCCCGATAAATTTAATTCAAATCGTTCTGCGCCTTTCAAAAAATTACGGTGAATGTAGCCTATTGTCGGCGATATTCCCCAAAGTTCCGACGAGTTTGTTGATATTTCCAAACCTAAATCGTATCCTTGAATTGTAAGCGGCAAAAGGTAAATATGGCAACTTAAATACGAAAATTCGCCGTCAATATCCGTATCGTCTATTTCTTCAAATTCTATTCGTTGCGTTCTGAACAAATTAAGATTTGCAAAATTGCTGTTCGTTTGATTTACATTTTGCTCGTTGTAAATATCGTTTTGGGTAATTAAATTTGTTCGTATAAACAAGTCTTCGTCAATATTTTGCGGCTTGCGATAAATTAAATTCATATTATCGAGTTTTAATGTATCCAAGCCTTGCCCAAATCGTGGCTCTCTGAGAACTCTACTTGCATCGGCTCGCGTAAAAATGTAAACGTCTTTTATTCTGTATTGTTTGTGATTGTAATAAACTCGGCTACCCAAACTGTCAATTTTCGACGGGTTTTCGATTATCATTTTAATATCAACAATTTTTTTGCCTGCCGAAGTGTCGGACGCACGAAACATAATGTAGGTTTTGTTGAAATTAAAATATCCGTTGTTTCGCAAATTTGCTGTAATTCTTTCGCGTTCGGCTTCCAGATTTTCGGTTGATAAAACGCTTCCCTGTTTTATTTTTGTATTTAAACTGTCGGAAAAAATAAATTCGCGTATATTTTTATCGGCAATTTCGTAATACATATTGTTAATTTTAAACGGCTCGAAGGCTTCAATTCTATATACAACGGTTGCTTTGTTTTTGTTGTAAATTATTGTGTCGCTTACGTTATTTGAATAATATCCGAGTTCGTTTACATATATTTTTATGTTAGATTTTGATTTTTCAACAAGTTCGGTATCAAGCGTTACGAGTTCTTTTTTCTTAAAAATTGATGATTTTGCAGGACGATGTTTAATGTATAGTTCGATATCCGATTTGTTTATTTTTTTTGTATTTATTTCTATTTTGTTTTTTACGAGTTCGTATTTTCCGTCATCAAGCAGTTTTGCCGACGAGCATGATGCAAAAAACCAAGCCGCAACAATAAAAATTGCTAATGTAATGATGTTGTTTATGTGTTTATTTTTCGGCATACTGAAATTTTATTCTATTCTGTCTATCAAAGCCTGCGGCAACGATTTTGTAGTGCTCGCCCCAAGTTCTTTTATTCGTTCAATTCGTCCTATTATGGTATCGCCGCGTTTTGTCGATTCAAAAAGTTTGGATTGTTTGCGAAGATGTACAATCCAAGCTGCCGAAAATCCGACAATTAAGCCTGATATGATGATTAGAAATTCCATTATAATATTATCTTATTCGGTTGTAAGCCCGTATTTTCATTTCATCTTTAATAATAAATCGAATTGCAAGTATCGTAAGTATCAACGAAATTGCGGGCGAAATATCACTTACCGAATAATTTACCGTTGAAATATCCGGCAGAAAACGACCAACATCTATGCCGTTTGAAATATCTATCAGATAAAAAACAATAACTATTTGCAAAGTCAGCAGCAGCA
>JAITPP010000272.1 GCA_031289385.1 Prevotellaceae bacterium
TTCTTTATTTTCTTTTCAAAATCATTATAAAAATTGTTTGCAAATTCTTTTTCATCCGCCAAAATTTCTTTGTCGGAATATTTAAATTTAAGATATATTGTTATAAATTTTTCGAAATCGGTTTGATATTTTTTATCTGCCACGTCGGCTGCAAAGCGCAATGGCGTTAAGTTTTTGCGTTCGCAATATAATTGATTGAGCAAAAACATCGCTGCTTTGTAAACATAAAATATGTTTGCGTTTTTAGTTTTTAATTTTGATTTGCGTTTGTAATATCTGAAAATTATGTAAGGCGCAGCAAGCATCAAAATCAATAAAACCGCGATAATTATCAGGCATATTTTTAAAATATTCACATCTGCATTTTGCGATTTTGTATTTTGCGTATCCTGTTTTTTATCGTTATCGTTTTTATTTTTATCAACGTCAATTCTAAATTCATCAATCGGCACAGGCGTTGGCAGCATTGATAAAACTTGGTATTGCGAAAGGTTTGGCGTTGGTTGCAGCATTTTTATATTTTCGTCAAACGATAGCGACAATCCCGAATCGTTGTCGGAAAGTTCCGAAAATTTAAGTTGCACGGTATCGCGCAAAATTTTTGCCGATGTCATATCCAACACAATATTTTCGGGCGTTTCAAAAATATATTCAAAATCGTTTAGTGTCATTTTTTGCAGTGCAAAATCAATTAAATTATTTATTGTGTCGCGCGAAATAATTTTCCCAACACCTGCAAAATTTGCTTTGTTTATTTGCATTGGCGGAGTTCCGTCGGGTTGCGGCGATTCTTCCATATCGTCATTTCCGATGGTTGTATCAAAATCAATCCAACCGAAATTTGGAAAATATATTTGCACCCACGCATGTGCTTGGTCTTCGTAAAACCAATACCAGCCTTTGTTTTTATCGCTTCTATCAACTGTTGCAAATCCTACCGTCAGTCGCGCAGGAATACCGCAAGCCCGCAGCATAAACAAAGTTGCGCCTGCAAAATGTGCGCAATATCCTTTGTGCGATTCAAAAAGAAAATGTGCAAGTTTTGATGCGCTTGGAATCCCCGGTATTCCGGGATTTTCGGTATATTTGAACACAGGTGCGCCAAATTCATCAACAGCAAAAAAATAATCGCGAATTGCAATAATTTTTTCAACAACAGTTTCCGAATTTGAAGTTATTTGTTTGGTGAGATTTTTCAGACTGTCGATAAAATCGTTATCGGGCAAACTCGTGTAATAATTGTAAAATATTTCGGGCAAATCGTCAAAATCGCCAGCCGCCGAAAGAATTTCATAGCGTATTTGCTGATAATAAAGCAGCATCTCGTCTCGCGAAGGATAAATAAAATATGCGCCATTCAAATCGCTGACAACAGATTTCACGCGATATGCCGATTTAAACAGAGTTTTGTAATTGTCTTCAACCGCAACAGGCTGACAGAAAAACGACGTTAGCGGCGCAACAAATTCATCGGGCGAAAGATTGATATTGTAAACATCAACATCAACAATTTTTTTCAACGAATCGCGCAAGGCTGTGTTCATTATCGCCGTGTCGCTTTTGCTGAAATATAAATCAATTTCTGAAGGCAGCGGTTTAAATAAATCGTCGTAAGGAATTACCGTATCTCTTTCGAATGTTTCGGTAAACGTATCAAAATTAGTGAGATAATGCGAAACAAAATACAGCGGACTTGGAATTGTTTGCTCGTCGTCGAGATAATTATTTATGTAGGCAACAAACATCGGTTGCGGATTGTCTTTTCCCTTGCCGAATGTGGGATTGGGACGCATTTTATCTTTCATTTTATACGTGCTGTCCTGATTGCGTTCAAGCAGTCCGTCAAATTCGTTTTTGTCGGATTTTTTATCCCACGTTTTTTCAATATCGGTAAACGTAGATTTCATCAGCAATCCGATAGCAAACATCAGCAAAAAAAACAATGCAAGAATACCAAATAAATTTCGCAAAAATATTAAAAATCTACTGCGCGAAAACGTAGCAATATTGCGCACTGCCGCCGACATATAAATAATATAAAATGCAAATAAAATTATCGGTAAAAATGTTTTTAAAATGCCTGAAAACGAAAATTCCAATTCGGAAACCGTAATAAAAACGGCAATCACAACAATAATTGCAGCAAACGCGATGGCGAAATTTTTGAATCGCGCAAATCCCCAGCCGCAAATCCATCCGATTACAAAAAGTACCGAAAATACGCGAAACCGCACGAGATAAAAAAACGTATTAAATTCTGATAATTCGGTGTTTGCGATTAGTGTTTGTGCAAATATTAAAACGGCTGCAAGTATTGCTGTTATTGGCAAAAACCGTAATCTAAAATTAAATAAAATGCACGATATAAAAACTCCTGCAAAGAAAAAACTTGTTTGCGAAAGCCAATTATTGTTGAGAACGAAGTAATATTCGTTCAAACCTTTCAGCGCAAACGCAGTTGCAACAACGGTTGGAATGCACAAAAAAATTAAATGCAAAAGTATTTTTGTTAATATATTTTTTTCGTCGTTTTTCATATTATATGAAATGTATTATCTTCTTTGTTTAACAATTCGATTATCTTATTTTCGTTTGCCGATAAGCGTTTGCGCAATGGCGACAGCAAAAATTTCAAACGCTGTTCATCAACGCTTCCGCTCTTTGGTTTCACAAAAAAGTTTTTCATAATCAGTTTGAGTTTGTTCGATTTCAACGCCTTGCTTAACTGTACAAAAACAACGACAGTCGATTTATTTGCCGCGCTCAAAAGTTTTGCAGCATCATCCGCCGAAACAAATGATGATATGCACATTACAGACACATCGCCTGCTTTGTAAAAACCGTCGGGCGGTAAATGATTTTGCCATTCGGCGGCGCTTATTTCAAACATTTCTTTAAGTTGTAAATCGTTTTCTGCCGCAACATTTACGGTTTGGTCAAACTTAATGTTTAAATCAAGTTTTTTATCTTTTTTAAGTTCCGAAAAAATTCCGAAAATTACGTTTTTGTAATAAGTTAAAAACGTTCGCGAAAAATTATCGGTTTGTAAAATCAAATTTTTATTGTTGAAAAAACTTGCGTACAAAACAAATTTTGACGCATAATTGTTTCGCGTTTCCTGAATACGCACAACGAGTTCCTTGTTTTTTGCAAAAATTTTCCAAACAATTCGGCGCACATCGTCCGAATTTTCAAAATCTTTGAAATGCAAATATTCTCCCGGCAAATATTTTATAATATTTGTACGAACTTGCGTATTTTGTTGTGTTATTGGATTTGGCGTGATATTTAAATGTTTTTTCGGCGATGGTAAAATATAAAATTGTGTGTTTGCATCGCATTTCAGCGAAAACGAAAACAGCGAAAAATAATCTTCAAAATAAAATTTTGCCGATTTCAAAACATAATTTTGAACTTCGTTAAAGTCAAATGTACATTCGGTTTCAAATTGTTTTGTTGAAAATAATTTAAACTTTTTTGATGACAAAGGATATTTTTTTGTCATAAATTTATTTTCAAAAATAAAGCGAATTTTTATTGCACCGAATAATGGAAAAAGCAATTTTTGAATTTTTATTTTTGCCGAACTTGTTATGTCGTTTTTGTTGTCGGTGTTGATATTGAATAGTATTTGCAAATATTTTTTATTATTTTTTGTGCGAACTGCAAAAATTATATAAGCAATTATTGCGCTCAAAAAACCTAATAAAATAAGTGCAAAAACAAACAACAACAAGTATTTTGCAATAGCCGCAAACACCGCTTGCGACGCAGGCTCGCCAACGTTGTAATTATCGGTAAGATAAAGATACGCAAACGCCGACAGCACAACAAGCACCGCCGCCGTAAGAGTAAACGGAATAATATCGAAAAAGTTAGAAATTCGCCTCAAAAATTGTGTTCTTTTCATCTTAATTTAGACTGTTTTGGTTGCGAAGTTACAAAAAATAATGAGTGGTTGAAAAAAATTAACCACTCATTAATAAATTTTAAGTTATTGTTTTAATGATTTACTATAATTGTTTGCTGTTTTATAGTTTCGCCATTCTCAATAATATTCAAATAATAAACGCCGTTCGGCAA
>JAITPP010000275.1 GCA_031289385.1 Prevotellaceae bacterium
TTTTTAAAGTTTTTAAAGTTGTAAAGTCTTTGAGATTATTATTGAAATAATTTTATATTCAACAATTTATAGTTAATCCGTCGTATGCGCTGAAAACATTTTCAGGTAATTCTTTTTCGAGTACCGAATATAAATCAAGTTGATGCGAAATGTGTGTAAGATATGCGCGTTTGGGTTTCAATTTATTTATAATTTCCAAAGTTTCGGGCAAACAAAAATGCGATAAATGCGGGGCTCGGCGCAAAGCGTCAATAACAATTACATCTGCATTGTACAATTTTGCCAATTCTTTTTGTGGAATTTTGTTTGTGTCGGTTATGTAACAAAAATTATTTATTCTGAATCCAAACACAGGAAGTTTGTAATGAAACACTTGCACAGGCGTAATTTCAATATCGCCAATCCGAAAATTTTTTTCATCAATAGTGTGAAATTTAAATTCGGGAATACCCGGATATTTTGTATCAAAAGCATAATAAAAAATCTTGTGTAATGCGTTTTGCACGCGGATTGCAGCATAAATATCAACCGCTTTTTGATTTATATAATTTAATGCGCGAACATCGTCCAAACCGCCCACATGGTCGATATGTTCGTGAGTAAGCAAAATTGCATCGAGATTTGTGATATTGGCACGCAGCATTTGCTGTCGAAAATCAGGACCTGCATCAATCAAAATTTTTTTATCGTTAATTTCAATAAAAACAGACGAGCGTAAACGTTTATCGCGCTCGTCGGTAGATTTGCAAACGTCGCAATCGCAGCCAATCATTGGCATTCCCTGAGATGTTCCTGTTCCTAAAAATGTTATTTTCATGTAAAACAATTCAAATTGGATTCTTTTCATCAGAAAAAACAAATTTATTTTTCCTGTCTATTTTATTCATTCTGAACCCTTTTTAATAATTTTATTTCTGTTGATTTTTTCACAAAAGTATAAATAATAATCAAATAAAAAACAGGCAGAAAGTTTATTTATTCAAATTATTGATTAGTAATCATATATAATTTCAGTAAATTTTGTTAAGTGAATTTAATTTATAATCATCTTTTTCATTCATTAATGTTTTTGTATAATGCGGTATCTTATTGAAATTCTGCATTTAGAAATAAAAAAATATTTACCAACTGTTAAACTTTACTAAATATACGATAAAAAAGCATCGTTTTTGAGTATATTTGCATCATATAAGAAAAGGACATATAAAATATTTAGAGATGAAGAAGAAATTTTTTTTAGGATTTGATGATTTTTTTGGTTCGGGAAACAAAAAAAGAAAATTCCCGTTTTTGGTTGATATGACAGTTACAATGTGGCGCAGTATTTCACGCCCTATTGTTTCAATTACCGAGATGACGCTTGGTTCGGCACTAAGTTCATTAATTCGTTTTGAGATTGAACATCCCAATTCAAAAGAAACGCAACGGCGTAAAGATGAGTTTCCGTTTGCTGTTGATATGACGGATATGTGGAAAAAACTTATGAAATCGATGAACGGTATGAAAATATTGCCGAAACTACCTAAAAATCAATTGTCAACTGGCGATTCGAAGGCTTAACATTTGTGTTCGAAATCGTCAGTCCCATTAGGCGTATGCTTGTTCGTTCGGTTTTGATGTGCGAAAGCAATTCTTTTGCGTAGTTTAAAATCGAACTAAAATCAACGATGTAATCGTCAATTGTTTTACTTCGCGAAATTTGCTCGAAATTGTAAAATTTTACTTTCAAAGTTAATGTTTTACCTTTGAAATCTGATTCTGTCAATCGTTCTTCGAGTTCTTTGGCGATATAATACAGTTCGGCGATTCGTTCAAATTTTGTTGTAAGATTTTTAGAAAAAGTACGTTCTGTGCCTACCGATTTTCGCTCGTAATACGGCGAAACTTCGCGCTCGTCGATTCCGCGACAGATATTGTAATAAAATTCGCCCGTTTTGCCGAATAATCGACTGAGTGTTGCCAGCGACATTTTTTTCAAATCAAAACCTGTATGAACGCCGAATTTGTGCATTTGCTCGGCTGTTGATTTGCCTACGCCGTAGAATCTTTCGATTGGAAGTTTTTCCAATACTTTTTCGGCTTCGGATGGAAGAATTACGGTAAGCCCGTTAGGTTTTTTCATATCCGAAGCAAGTTTTGCCAAAAACATATTGTACGAAACGCCCGCCGATGCTGTAAGTTCAATGGTATCAAAAATTTGCTTACGAATTTCCTCGGCTATAAGCGTTGCCGATTTCATACCTTTCAGATTTGAAGTAACATCAAGAAAAGCCTCGTCGATAGATAGCGGCTCAACCAAATCGGTGTATTCATAAAATATTGATTTTATTTGAGTTGAAACCTTTTTATATTCGTCAAAATCAGAGCGAACAAATATCAAATCGGGACAAAGACGCTTTGCAACCACACTTGACATTGCCGAGCGCACGCCGAATTTACGCGCCTCGTAACTCGCCGTTGACACAACGCCTCTGTCCGATTCGCTGCCTACGGCAACAGGTTTGCCGCGCAATTCGGGATTGTTTCGTTGCTCAACAGCAGCAAAAAAAGCATCCATATCAATATGAATTATTTTACGCATATTCCAATATAAAGTTCAAAGATAAATAAAAAATGGGGATTTGGGATTTGGTATTTAGTCGTTGGTATTTGGTATTTAGTTGTTGTTAATTATTAATTGTTTTTTTGTCTGTGTGCTTTAAAAAATTGCTTGGGTATTCATTAAATAATTTGTATATTTGTTCCAAAATTTAATGATTTTATAACAAGTATTTTATCAAAATTACAATTATGAAAAAGTTTTTGAAAAATATTTTCGCAGTATTGGTTGTTTCAGTATTGTTGCAATCGTGTTCGTTTGTTGGGTTACGTTCCACAGCATACAACGCAATAGCTGGAATCAAAGATAATAGTAACAAATCATTTCTAAATTTTCACACAACCGATTCTATGAAATTTTCCATACAACCTTTTGATAAAACTGATATATTATCTTTTGGCTTACCTTATATTCCCGTTATACCTAATTTTTTTCTTTTATTTAGTTATTCTATTGATAATGAAAAAACAGATTATCTTGTAATTATTTCTTGTGCCAAATGCGATTCGATGGATATTCGCGATATTAATTTTTATAGAAATCGAAAAAAATAATTTCTTATTCTATAATTATAGCAAAAGCAGGAATAACTTATTCAACAGAAGACACTATTAATTGCATAATGCAACCTGACAGGTATTATTCTTTTACATTTAAACTTCGCCATACACAACAAAAAAAATTGAAATACAATATGATAATAAAACATTACTTAAAGTCAAACGAAAAAATAAATTATTTTATGAAATGACTTTTATGCTTGCGCATTAAAAGCAATAAAATTACAATTATGAAAATATTTTTAAAATTATAAGCAATTCAATTTAATTTATGTAAATTTACAAATTATTTATTTGTGCTAAATTAATAAATATTTAAAAAATTGTAATTATATAAAATACTGATTGTAAATATGAAAAACATAGAAAAACTACGCAATTATATGCGTAAAGAAAAAATAGATGCTTTTATAATTCCAAGCAACGATACGCATTTTAGCGAATATGTCGCCGATTATTGGAAATGTCGCGAATGGTTGAGCGGTTTTACAGGCTCGGCTGCAACTGTTGTCGTAACAAGCCGAAAAGCCGCTCTGTGGACTGATTCGCGTTATTTTTTGCAAGCCGAAAACGAACTCGAAGGCAGCGGAATTGAACTCAAAAAAATGGGGCTGAAAAATACCGAAACAATAATCGAATGGTTGCACGAAAACCTTACTGCAAAAGCAAAAATCGGAATCGACGAAAAACTTTTTTCGATAGCCGAATTTGACGATTTGCAAACGCAATTACAAAAATTTCAACTTATTCACACCGCAGACCCTTTTGTTGAAATTTGGGAAAATCGTCCGAAAATGCCCGAAAATAAAGCGTTTTTGTTGAACATAAAATTCAGCGGAAAAACTACCGCCGAAAAATTAAGCGAAATTGAAAAATCGCTTGGCGAAACAAAAAATACTGTTTATGTAATTTCTGCATTAGACGAAATTGCTTGGCTTTTCAACATTCGCGGAAGCGATATAAATTATAATCCTACCGCTATTGCTTATGGCGTAATTGATTTTCCGAATTTGCATCTTTATATCGACACAAAAAAAATATCAAATGAAGATAAAAAAAATCTGAGCGAAAACAAAATTACATTGCACGAATACGGCGATTTTACACGCTTTGCAGAAAATATCGACAATAAAAAAACGGTAATAATAAATCCTAAAAAAACAAGTTTATACATTTATAACATTTTGCAAAAAAGCAATCTGAAAATAAAAACGGAACGCAACTTAAACGGCGTAATTTCGTCGCTTAAAGCAATAAAAAACAGAACGGAAATTTCAGGATTTCGCCGCGCTATGATTGCCGACGGAACGGCATTGGTAAAATTATTTATTTGGATAGAAGAAAATATTGGCAAAATAAAAATCACCGAACTCGACGTATCGGCAAAATTACACGAGTTTAGAGCAATGGATAAATTTTTTGTCGGCGAAAGTTTTGAAACAATATCGGCTTATGCCGAACACGGCGCAATTGTTCACTACGAGCCTACTCCCGAAACCAATGCGGAAATAAAAAAACAAAATTTTTTATTGCTTGATTCGGGCGGGCAATATCTCAACGGAACAACCGACGTAACACGCACAATACATTTGGGAATACCAACAGCCAAACAAAAATTAGATTATACTTTTGTGTTAAAAGGTAATATTGCATTGAGCATGGCAAAATTTCCAAAAGGCACGCGCGGCACGCAACTCGACATACTTGCGCGTCAATATTTATGCGCGGCGGGGAAAAATTATATGCACGGAACAGGGCATGGCGTAGGGCATTTTTTAAATGTTCACGAAGGCACGCAAAGCATAAGAATGAACGAAAATCCTGTTGCGCTCGAATACGGAATGATAACATCAAACGAGCCGGGCGTTTACGTTGCAGGCGAATACGGAATACGAACCGAAAATTTGATTTTATGCAAGCCCTACAAAACAACGGATTTTGGCGAATTTATGCAATTTGAAACAATCACTCTTGCGCCTATCGACACAAAAGCAATCAACAAAAAATTGCTTACAAACGACGAAATAGATTGGCTAAACACATATCACGCAACGGTTTATAAAAAACTATCGCCGCACTTGCGAACACAAGAAAAACGCTGGCTTAAAAAGAAAACGGCGAAGATATGATTTAATGATAAAGAAATTGAAAAGTTTGTCAAGATTATCAAGTTTTTAAAGTTCATAAAGATTTAAATATTTTAAAATCATAAAACAAAAAAATCTGCGTAAATCTGTTTAATCTGCGTTATCTGCGTGCTTATTTCAAATCAACAACTAAGCAATTAAACAAATCAACAACAATTCAAATCAACAAATCAACAAGAACAAAGAAACAAGAGCCAAGAAGTTATAAAGTTTGTCAAGTTTTTAAAGTTTATAAAGATTTAAGAATAAAAAAATCTGCGTAAATCTGTCGTATCTCTGCGTAATCTGCGTGCTTTTTCAAATCAACAACTAA